>NZ_VCQZ01000020.1 GCF_005938195.1 Paenibacillus thermoaerophilus | reverse complement strand
CCGTTTTTACAATAACGAGCGATTACAGGCAAAACTAAACGGCCTCAGTCCCATGGAATTCAGGACCAAGGCCGCTTAACCGATTTTTATTTTTTTGTACTGTCTACTTGACGGGGGTCAGTTCAAGTTCGCTGAACTTCTGGGAAGCCTCCCGTTCACCCGTGCAGGATCATGAGCAACCGCTCGAACGCATCAAGCGGTTGCTGGCCGATTAAGAGCTTGTGCCCTTAATCTTACATCATGCCTCCCATGTCCGGAACGGCAGGAGTTTTTTCTTTTTCCGGTTTGTCGGCGATAACCGCTTCGGTCGTCAGGAACATCGACGCGACGGATGCCGCGTTTTGCAGAGCCGTGCGGGTTACTTTCACCGGGTCGATGATGCCGGCTTCGATCATGTCGACCCACTCGCCGGTAGCTGCGTTGTAGCCGCGGCCAATCGGTTCGTTTTTCAGGCGCTCGACGATGACGGAGCCTTCTTGACCCGCGTTTTGCGCGATCGTGCGAACCGGCTCTTCGAGGGAGCGCAGCACGATGTTTACGCCCGTTTTCTCGTCGCCTTCCGCTTCGACAGCCGCAACGGCTTTGTATACGTTCACCAGAGCCGTACCGCCGCCCGCTACGATACCTTCTTCAACCGCAGCGCGGGTAGCGTTCAGGGCGTCTTCGATGCGCAGTTTGCGTTCTTTCAGCTCGGTTTCCGTAGCTGCGCCGACTTTGATCACGGCTACGCCGCCGGCCAGCTTCGCCAGACGCTCTTGCAGTTTTTCTTTGTCGAATTCGGAAGTCGTTTCTTCCAGTTGCGCTTTGATTTGGTTGACGCGCGCTTGGATGTCTTCCGGTTTGCCCGCGCCGTCGACGATGATCGTGTTTTCTTTGTTGATGCGAACTTGGCGAGCGGAACCCAGTTGAGCCAGCGTCGCGGATTTCAGTTCGAGGCCGAGCTCTTCCGTGATGACTTGGCCGCCCGTCAGAGCCGCGATGTCTTGCAGCATCGCTTTGCGGCGGTCGCCGAAGCCCGGAGCTTTAACCGCTACGCAAGTGAACGTGCCGCGCAGTTTGTTGACGATAAGCGTTGCTTGCGCTTCGCCTTCGACGTCTTCCGCGATGATGAGCAGTTGCTTGCCGGATTGAACGACTTTTTCCAGGATCGGCAGAAGCTCTTGAACGTTGCTGATTTTTTTGTCGGTGATCAGGATATACGGGTTGTCGAGAACGGCTTCCATTTTGTCCGTATCCGTGATCATGTACGGCGAGACGTAGCCGCGGTCGAACTGCATACCTTCAACGACTTCCAGATCGGTCGTGAAGCCTTTGGACTCTTCGACGGTGATAACGCCGTCTTTGCCGACTTTCTCCATCGCTTCGGCGATCAGATCGCCGACTTCTTCATCAGCAGCGGAGATTGCGGCAACTTGCGCGATCGATTGTTTGCCTTCGATCGGCTTGGCGATTTTTTGCAGTTCCGCAACAGCAGCTTTAACCGCTTTGTCGATACCTTTGCGGACGACCATCGGGTTTGCGCCGGCCGTTACGTTTTTCAGGCCTTCGCGGATCATCGCTTGAGCCAGTACCGTAGCGGTCGTCGTACCGTCGCCGGCTACGTCGTTCGTTTTGGTCGCAACTTCTTTAACCAGTTGCGCGCCCATATTTTCGTACGGATCTTCCAGCTCGATTTCTTTAGCGATCGATACGCCGTCGTTGGTGATCAGCGGGCTGCCGAATTTTTTCTCCAGCACGACGTTGCGGCCTTTCGGACCCAGCGTGACTTTAACGGCGTTTGCCAAAGCGTCAACCCCACGCAGCATGGAACGGCGGGCTTCTTCGCTGAATTTGATCTCTTTTGCCATAAGAATATGCCTCCCGTATCTTTAGTAGTATGAAAGTGCGGCGGCCAAAGCCGCTCAGGTTCGTTAAAGCTTCTGCCGGAAAGCGGCAGCTCTTTTTACGAAACACACTTCGTCAAGCTTCCCGTATGTGTAGCGTTACGGCTTAAGCCAGTACCGCGAGGATGTCGTTTTCGCGAAGGATCAGCAATTCGCGTCCGTCGATCTTCACTTCGGTCCCAGCGTATTTGGAGAACAGAACGCGGTCGCCTTCTTTTACCTCAAGCGCAATGCGTTGACCGTCTTTGAGGTGGCCGCTTCCAACCGCTACGACTTTGCCTTCTTGCGGCTTTTCCTTTGCCGTGTCCGGCAGAACGATACCGCTGGCGGTCGTTTGCTCCTTTGCAATGGGTTCGATGACTACGCGATCGCCCAATGGTTTGATCATTGTGATACTCCTCCTTCGAGAATATGTTTGGGAGATGTTAAAGTGTAATTTTGCATGCTTTTGTTAGCACTCGTTCGCAGTTAGTGCTAACAACACTTTTTATGATAATCATTCGGGGACTCGTTTGCAAGTAGTTCAGCGAGAAATTTACGATGTTTTAAACAAATCGTCCGGCCGAGGCGATTTCTTCGTAAAAAAAGTTAATGATTTCCCATAAAAAAATGCTGTGAAACAATGGTTAAGTCAAACCTCACATGGTATGATAGATGCATCCAAAAAATCTTATAGAAGCAAAGGCGGATCGTTCTATGACATTATTGCAAAACGTCAACAAAAACGATGCGGCGGCGGCCAGATATGTAAAAGAAGTGTATGAAACCGTCGTCCGCCGCAATCCTCATGAACATGAGTTTCACCAAGCCGTCAAAGAAATATTCGATTCCTTGATCCCGATTTTCGCAAAGTACCCCATCTATATGGAGCAAGGCATTCTGGAGCGCATTGTCGAGCCCGAGCGGATGATCACCTTCCGCGTGCCGTGGGTGGACGACCAAGGAAAAGTTCAAGTCAACCGCGGTTTCCGCGTCCAGTACAACAGCGTACTTGGACCGTACAAGGGCGGACTTCGCTTCCACCCGTCCGTTAACGCCAGCATCATCAAATTCCTGGGCTTCGAGCAGATCTTCAAAAACGCCCTCACCGGCCAGCCGATCGGCGGCGGCAAAGGCGGCTCGGACTTCGACCCGAAAGGCAAATCCGAAGGCGAAATCATGCGGTTCACGCAAAGCTTCATGACCGAGCTGTACCGCTACATCGGTCCCGACGTGGACGTGCCGGCCGGCGACATCGGCGTAGGCGCCCGGGAGATCGGATATATGTTCGGCCAATACCGCCGCATTCGCGGAGCCAATGAGCCCGGCGTGCTGACGGGCAAAGGCGTCGGCTACGGCGGAAGCCTCGGACGCAAAGAAGCGACGGGCTACGGCTGCGTGTATTTTGTCGAAGAAATGCTGAAATCCAAAGGATTGTCGTTCGAGGGCAGCACGGTCGTCGTCTCCGGCTCCGGCAACGTGGCGATCTACGCGATTCAAAAAGCGACCCAGCTTGGCGCGAAAGTTGTCGCGTGCAGCGACTCCAACGGCTACATCTACGATCCGGAAGGCATCAACCTGGAGACGGTCCAACAACTGAAAGAAGTCGAGCGCAAGCGCATCAGCGAATACGTCAAGCACCATCCGCACGCCGAGTACCATGAAGGCTGCAGCGGCATCTGGTCGATCCCTTGCGACATCGCCCTGCCTTGCGCGACCCAGAACGAGATCGACGAAGTAGCCGCCCGCACCCTCGTGGCGAACGGCGTAAAAGCGATCGGCGAAGGCGCGAACATGCCGTCCACGCTTGAGGCGATCGAAGTATTCCTGGACAACAACGTATTGTTCGGACCGGCCAAAGCGGCGAACGCCGGCGGCGTAGCCGTATCCGCGCTGGAGATGGCCCAAAACAGCATGCGCTACTCCTGGTCCTTCTACGATGTCGACCGGAAGCTGCACGATATCATGAAAGAAATCTATCAGCAGTCCGTCGAAGCCGCCGAAGAATTCGGCCAATCCGGCAACCTCGTTGTCGGCGCGAACATCGCCGGCTTCAAACGCGTAGCCGACGCGATGCTGGCACACGGCGTCATCTGATTACGAGCCGATATACGCATGAGAAAACGGCGTTCCGTCTTTGTCCAAAGGCGGAACGCCGTTATTCGTATGGTTACGTTCGTTTGCGGCCGGTAAGGCCGTAAGCTGCCTATCCCCCGTCAGTCCGCCGCTTCCGGTTCGGCGTCCGCCCATCGTTTTTCCCATGCCTCGTCCTCGGCTTGCCGGCGGCGGTAAACCCATGCCGACATCAGCACGCTCGCTTCGTACAGCGCAATCATCGGCACCGATACCAAGATGTCCGAGATGACGTCGGGCGGCGTCACGAAAGCCGCGACGATGACCAGAGCGAGATAGGCGAACCGGCGCAGCTTGCGCAGCCGGGCAGGGCTCAACACGCGGATGCGCGTCAGAAACATCACCGCGATCGGCAGTTCGAACAGCAGGGCGATCGGCAGCAATATATTCAGCATAAACGAAAAATATTGCGCGATGCCGTACGTTTCCGTGATGTTCAGGTTTTGGGCCACGCTCGAAGTGAAATAAAACGCCATCGGGAACACGACGAAGTATCCGAACGCAAGCCCGAGCAAAAACAAGATGACGCCGGCCGGGATGTACTTGACCGTTGCTCTCCGTTCGTCCGGCCGCAGCCCCGGCCGCACGAACAGCCAGATCTGCCACAGGATGAACGGCAGCGACGCCGCCAAACCGATGATAAACGCGAACATCATGTACAAGCGGATCGGCTCCCACGGAGCGAACGCGTTCCAAGTGATATCCTTGGCCGGCGGCTGCGTCTTCAAAAATTCGATCACCGAACCGGCGAAAAACAGGCCAACCCCCATCGCGATCACAAGAAAAACGATGCAATAGATGAGCCGGCGCCGCAGCTCGCCGAGATGCTCCAACACGGGCAGTTCATCTGCGGACTTGCCCCGGGATCGGCCGGAATCGCTGGCTACCGCCACGGAAAACCCCTCCTGCATGCGGCAGGCCGCCGGAACGAACCGGCAGCCCGCTTAAAATCGTGAAGTCCGCCTCAGTCCGGCAGACGGCGGTTGTCTTTAACTTCGTTTTTCTCCGTGTCGATGGATGGGGCAACAGGCGTGACGTCCTTGCGGTCGCGCTCCTTGTCGTCATCCTCAATAATGTCCTTCGCGCCGTTTTTGAATTCGCGAAGCGTGCGTCCGAACGCCCGGCCGAGCTCGGGCAGCTTGCTGGGACCGAACAACAGCAAAGCGACCAGGAAAATCAGGATCAAACCGGGAATACCAATCGTGGACATGCGAGCCCCTCCTCAAGATCGTTTGAAAGTCGGCGAAAGCGGGAAATTTCCGTTGCACAAAGCCTTGGCGGCTGCATTTACCCTCTTGTGCTGTGGAGTCCCCCGTAGCCGAGACGGCGGATGTCGCTGCGGCTGACGGGCACTCCGGCCAAGACGCGCGGAAGCAGCACGTCGAACACGGTATACGGATCGTGCATCACGCTTCCCGGCAGGCCCATGATGGGCACGTCATCCAAATACGCCATCATCAGCATCGAGCCCGGCAGCATCGGCGTGCCGTGGCTGACGACGCGGGCGCCCGCCTGGCGAATCGCCCCCGGCGTCCGGTCGTCCGGATCGACGGACATGCCGCCGGTCACCAGGATGAGATCGACGCCCGCCTCGCGGAAATACCGGATTTCGCGAACGATGTCGTCGCTGCGGTCGCTCACGAAGCGCTGCTCGGCCACCGTGGAGCC
The DNA here is from genome assembly GCF_005938195.1 of Paenibacillus thermoaerophilus. Classification (GTDB taxonomy): domain Bacteria; phylum Bacillota; class Bacilli; order Paenibacillales; family Reconciliibacillaceae; genus Paenibacillus_W; species Paenibacillus_W thermoaerophilus. Next base: position 59,798 of record NZ_VCQZ01000020.1, on the reverse strand, counting down.
GAAGCGTTCCAGCTTGGCCCGAACGACCGGCCCGAAGCGGTCCTCGATGCGGCCGGAATAGACTTCGCTGCCGGTCGTAATGACTCCCGCCCGCATCGGCCGGAAGGGCAGCACTTCGACGGGCCCGGTTCTCCCTTCGGCCGCGGCCAGCCGACGCGCCTCCCCGGCTAGCCGCTCCACTTCGGCGATTCGGGACTCCGCCACGACAAGCGGAATAACGCGCGTGCCGACGACCGGCTGTCCGGGCTCGACAACCGTCAGATCGCGAATGGTCGCCATGGCAACCTCGTCCAGGTCGTTCACCGCGTGAATCAATTGCTCGTCCACCCGGGCCAGGCCTTGAATCGCCGCTTTCAGCACGACTTTGCCTTCGCTCGGCTCCGTCATGTCGAGCCGGCCGCCGCGCACCGCCTCGGCCATTCGCAGCGCGGCATCGTCCTCGTGCAGCTCGCCGGGTTCAAGCTCCAGCACGTAGATATGTTCCTTGCCGATCGACAGCAGGGCCGGGATATCCTCCTCCGCAATCACATGCCCTTTGCGGAACAGCCGTCCCTTGAACTGTCCGGGTATGATCTGCGTCAGATCGTGCGCCAGCCTCAAGCCGACCGCATCATGCACGCGAACCTCGCGCAACAATGGCGGCTCCCCCTTCACAGCACGTCGGATGGCGAAGGGGCCGTCCGGCGGTTCAGCGTCAGCAGCGCGACGGGCAAATCCTCAAGCACGGCCGCCAGATGGGCGTGAACGCCCTCGGGCGTGCCCGGAAGGTTCAGGATCAGCGTGCGTCCGCGCAAGCCCGCGATGCCCCGGTGCAGGACATACCGCCGGTCCTTGCGAACGGCCGCCGCGCGCATCGCTTCGGCCAAACCCGGCACTTCGCGGTCGATGACCTGCCTCGTAGCTTCCGGCGTCACATCCCGCTCCAGCAATCCGGTCCCGCCCGTGGTAAAGATCAGATGCGCTTGGAAATACTCCGTCATCTCGATCAGCGACGCGATGATTTCATCGGTTTCGTCGGGCACGACCCGATATTCCACAATCTCGCCCTGCAATTCCTCTTCCACCAGCTCGCGGATGACTTGAGCGGCCGTATCTTCGCGCTCGCCACGCGAGCCTTTGTCGCTTGCCGTCAGTAATGCGACTCTCCAGCGCATGCGTCCTCTCCCCCCTAATGCGAACAATCGGCGGCATGGACAGGCAACGCCCGATCAAGCATCGGGCTCCCGGCGGTAATCGCCGTTCTTGCCCCCCGACTTGGACAACAGCCGCGTCGGGCCGATCGTCATATCTTTCTGAACAGCCTTGCACATATCGTATACGGTCAGAGCAGCGGCAGACACCGCGGTCAGCGCCTCCATCTCGACTCCCGTCTTGCCGGTCGTCTTCACGGCGGCGACAATCCGCAAGCGGTCCCGGCCGTTGTCCTCGAAGGACAGGCTGACGCCGGTCAGCGGAATCGGATGGCACATCGGGATCCACTGCGAAGTCTGCTTGGCGGCCATGATGCCGGCGATCTGGGCAACGGCCAGCACGTCTCCTTTGCCGATGCGACCCTCGCGAATCCGCTCCAGCGTCTCGGGTTTCATCTCGATATACGTTTCGGCCTCCGCGGTCCTCGCCGTGTCGGCCTTGTCCGACACGTCCACCATGCGGGCTCTTCCTTCTCCGTCAAAATGCGTCAGTCCGTTCATCGTGGCTCACCCCCCGGAAAATCGTAAACGCCCGCTTCCGTGACAAGCCGGCTGACCGGCATGTCGTGCGGCTCGGCCGGCACCCGGGGCACTCTCTGAAATTCGAACGACGCCGCCCACAATTCCGGAAGATCGGGCGTCATGCCGGCCGCCCTCCGGAGGAGGCGGAGACGTTCGAGAAACCGGTCGTAATACCCCCCGCCGTAGCCGAGACGATACCCATTGCCGTCGAAAGCGAGCCCGGGCAGCAGCATCAACGGTATATCCTGCGGGCGACCGTAAGCGGGAATGTCCGGCGCCGGCTCCAGCAAGCCGAACGCCCCCGGCGCAAGCTGATCCGGCGCGGTCACGAGGCACGCTTCCATCGCGCCGCCGGCATCCTTCACGCGGGGAAGCAGCAGCGGCCGGCCCGTCGACCAGATCCATCGCAGCACCGGCTCGATATCGGGTTCCCTTCGCCGCTTGGCGGGCACATAGAGCATCCAGGGGGCCTGGGGGCCGCCCTCTTCCGGCGACCGAACCAGGCGCAACCGCAAGAGGTCGATCAGTCGGTCGGACAGCAGCCGGGACCGCCGTTCGTAGGTAAGCTCGTCCATCTCCCGCCGGCAGGCAAGCATCCGCCGTCGCAGCTCGTTTTTCAACCGTATCCCTCAATCGCGTGATCAAGCTTTGGGTTTATTGTACCATACCCGTGCGCCAAGAAGAAACGGAAGAATACGACTATTATGCCTTCCGTCAAGCCGGACACTTGGGCAGACCCCCAAACCGTGATACTATGTAGCAGGGAGAAATACACGTAAAACCGGAGGCAAGAACCAGCATGCTGCTGCAACTGAAACATATCCATAAGAGCTACGGCACGACCGCCGTACTCACCGATATATCGATGCAAATTCAAGAGCGGGAGCGGATCGGCCTGGTCGGCGTCAACGGCGCGGGCAAATCGACGCTCCTGAAAATCATCGCCGGAGAGCTGTCCGCGGACTCCGGAGACATCATCATGCCGAAAGACATCCGGATCGGTTATATGGCCCAACAGTCGGGCCTTCAGTCCGACCGCTCGATCTACGAGGAGATGCGCGGCGTATTCGCCCACCTGTTCGCGATGGAGCAAGAGCTGCGGGCGCTCGAGACGGCGATGGCCGATCCGGACACCTCGTCCGATCCGGCCAGGCTGGAGGATGTGATGAGGCGGTACGATGCGCTGTCGGAGCGGTTCCGCAGCCTCGGCGGCTACGAAGCGGAAGCCCGGATTCGCATCGTCCTGCACGGCATGGGCTTCGGAGACTTCCCGCCCGACACCCGTATACCGACGCTGAGCGGCGGCCAGAAAACCCGACTCGCCCTGGCGAAGCTGCTGCTCCAGGAACCCGATCTGCTTCTTCTGGACGAGCCGACCAACTACCTGGACATCCCTACGCTCACCTGGCTGGAGGGATACCTCAAAGGTTATTCGGGCGCCCTGCTCATCGTCTCCCACGACCGATATTTTCTCGACGCCACCGTTACCGCGATCTACGAGATCGAACGAACGGAAGCGAAGCGGTATACGGGCAACTACTCGCGATTTATCGAGATCAAGGAGACCGAGGCGGACATCTACCGCAAGCATTACGAGAAGCAGCAGGAGGAAATCGCCAAGCTGGAGGAGTTCATCCGTCGCAACATCGCCAGGGCGTCGACGACGCGCCGCGCGCAGAGCCGCCGGAAGCAGCTCGAGCGCATGCAGCGGCTCGACCGGCCTCCGGGCGAGCTGCGGCGGGCCGCGTTCGCCTTCGAGATCGACCGGACCAGCGGCAACGACGTGCTGGAGGTATCGGGCTTGACCGCGTCCGTGGGCGACGCCTCCAACGAGAGCGGCCGCCGCCGGCTATGGGAGGGATTGTCGTTCCGGCTGACCCGGGGAGAGATGGTGGCGCTGATCGGACCGAACGGGATCGGCAAATCCACCCTGCTGAAGACGCTGGTCGGCCAGCACCGTCCCGACGCCGGCACGATCCGTTGGGGCTCCAACGTCAAGCTGGCGTATTACGACCAGGAGCAGACCGGCCTCAATCCCGCGAATACCGTCCTGGAGGAAGTGTGGAGCGCCTTCCCCCATCTGGAGGAGGCGCGCATCCGGACGGTGCTCGGACAATTTTTGTTCAGCGGGGAAGATGTCCTGAAACGGATATCCTCTCTCAGCGGCGGAGAAAAAGCGCGCGTCTCCCTCGCCAAGCTGATGCTGCTGAGAGCCAACGTGCTGATTCTGGACGAACCGACGAACCATCTTGACGTGTACAGCAAGGAAGTGCTGGAGGATGCGCTGCTCGATTACGAGGGCACGGTGCTGTTCATCTCCCACGACCGGTACTTCCTGAACAAGCTGGCCGACCGCGTGGTGGAGCTGGACAATGGCGGCATTACGGTTTATTTGGGCAATTACGACGATTACGTGGAGAAGAAAAAAGAGCTGGAATTCATGGCCGCAGAAAACCGCCGGCAGTCGGGAGACGACCCGGCCGGCGCCCACGCCGAGCCTCCCGCTGGCGGCTCCCCGGCCAAAGCAGCTTCCTCCTACGACGCCGCGAAGCAGAACAAACGCCAGGAACGCTCGCGCCTGCGCCGGATCGAGCAGCTCGAGGCGGAGATCTCGTCGCTGGAGGCGGAGCAGACGGAGCTGCAGGAGCAGCTCGCCCAACCGGAAGTGTACGGGAACTATCTGCTCGTTCAGGAGAAACAAGCCGCCCTCATGCTGCTGCAGGAGAAGCTGGCGGAACGTTACGCCGAGTGGGAACAACTGATGGAAGAAACCTGAATGAGCCGGTCAAAAAACGATATCCACATTATCCACAACATCCACAGCGCAATTGTGCAAAACCTGGCGAAATAAACGGGGATAACGATTTCCCGTATCGGCAGGTTTTGCGGCATTTATTCACATTATACACAACGGTTGTGGATATTTATCGCCGCCGATCCCCACAGGTTATCCACATTCTTGTTGATGAGCCTCTGCGATTGTCGCGTTGGATATCCCGCTCTCCCGAACGGAATCGGCCGAATGATCGGTATGTTCAGACTGATGCGCATCCGGAAGGGTGCGCAAAGGTGGCTCATACAAAAAAGCCTGAGGCGGCAGACTTCATCCGCTATCTCAGGCTTTTCTCGCATGTTTTGCGTTCACGCCAAATCTTCCGCCCACTTCTCCAGCGACAGCATCGGTTCCGACTTCATCTCCAGCGGCGTCGTCCGGCCCCGCTTCCACTTCAGATGAGCGGCCGCGGCGATCATCGCCGCGTTATCGGTGCAATACTCGAACGGCGGCACAATCAGCGGCAAGCCCGCCGCTTCGCATGCCGACTTGAGCGCCGCACGCAGTCCGCGATTGGCGGCCACGCCTCCGGCCAGCAGCAACTGCTTGGCCCCGTATTCGCTTGCGGCACGCAGCGCCTTGGCCACGAGCACCTCGATCACCGATTCCTGAAAGCCCCGCGCCACATGGGCGGGATTCAACGTCTGCCCTTTCATCCGGGCTTGGTTAAGCGCCGCCAGCACCGCCGACTTCAGCCCGCTGAAGCTGAAATCGTAGGAGTCCGGCTCCAGCCATGCCCGCGGCATCGGAATCTCTTCCTCCGCCTCATGCGCAAGCCGGTCGATGTGCGGCCCGCCGGGATACGGCAAGCCCAGGGCGCGTCCGACCTTGTCATAAGCTTCCCCCGCCGCGTCGTCCCGCGTCTGGCCGATCCGGCGAAACTTCCCCTCCGACTCCAGCAGCACCAGCTCCGTATGCCCGCCGGACACAACCAGCGCGACGGCGGGATACTGCAGTTCGGCCACCAGCGCGTTCGCGTAAATATGGCCCGCGATATGATGGACGCCGATCAGCGGCACGTCCAGCGCCAGCGACAAAGCCTTGGCGGCCGCCGCTCCGACCAGCAGCGAGCCGATCAGCCCCGGGCCCTGCGTCACCGCGACCGCGGACAGATCGCTTGGCCGGATGCCGGCTTTGGAGATCGCCTCCTCCACGATTCGCGTAATCGACTCCACATGCTTGCGGGACGCGATCTCCGGCACGACGCCGCCGAACCGCTCGTGCGTCTCCATCTGGCTGGAGACGCAGTTCGCCAGCACGCGGCGGCCGCCCTCGACGATCGCAACCGAAGTCTCGTCGCAGCTCGTCTCCACGGCCAGCAGCAAGCCGTTCTCCGATCGTGAATCCGTCATTCCAAATCCTCCGCCCGTTCTCTCAGCGTCGCCCACATCATGAGGGCGTCCTCGTTGTTGTCCGAATAATATTGCGGCCGAATGCCGCTGGGCACGAAGCCCAGCTTGCGGTACAGGTTCTGGGCAACCGTGTTGCTGACGCGAACCTCAAGCGTCATCCGCTCGGCTCCCCGCGATACCGCCGTCGTCTGGAGCTTGCGCATCAGCTTCTCTCCAAGCTTGCGCCCCCTCCAGGGAGATCGGATGGCGACATTGGTGACATGCGCTTCGTCCATAACGATCCACATGCCGCCATAGCCGACGATCGAGCCGGTCCCGTCCTCCTGCAGGACGATGTAGTGGGCGAAGTGATTGTTCACCAGCTCGTTGTAGAACGCGGCCTCCGACCACGGCGTAGCGAACGATTCGATCTCGATCTCGCAGATCGTCGGAATGTCCTCAAGCCGCATCGGGCGGAACGAATACGACTGTCCGTCCGTCGATCCGCCCGGTTGCGGGGAAGGCGCCGGATACATGCCGGCATGAGCGTTATGCTCCATCCCGTTTCTCCCCCTTCTGCCCGGCAATCCACTTGGCTTCCGCTTCGGCGAGCTGCGTGTAATTCGGCAGCACGTCATGCGCGGGCGTCGCCTCGCCTCGAATCGCGGCAGGCCACGCGAGCCTGCCGATCGCCGCGCCGGACAGCTCCGCCTCGGCTGCTACGACCGGCGCGAGGGACGACAGCCGCTCCGCGAACGAGGCGATTCGCTCCGCGAACGCCTCCGTCGCGCCGGCGAATACGATCGCCGCCGGCGGCCGTCCCTCGTCTGCCGCCGCAGCGGCCAGCGCGGCCAGCTCGTCCAGCCAGCGATCGAGCAAGCGGATGCCGTCGGCCATCCGCGCCGTCCACGCCTCGGCAATCGCCAGCCCGCCGGCGGACACGCCGGGATCGGCTTCTTCCGCCGAATACAGCGCCGTATACACCTGTCCCCTGCGGGCGTCCATCAGCGGCACATACCAATAGCCGGCAGCGGCCGCGCCGGAATCGGCGGAAGCCTGTTCGAGCCCGCGCCAAGCCAAAGCCGCCAGCGTCGAGACGCCGACGACGGGAAGCTGCAACGACCAGGCCAGCGTCTTCGCCACCGTGACGCCGATGCGGACCCCCGTATAAGAGCCCGGCCCGACGCCGACCGCCACGCCCTTCAGATCCCGGGTGGTCAGTCCTTCCGCCGCAAGCAAGTCCCGAATGGCGGGAGCCAGATAGATGGAATGATTGCGTTCCGACCGCATCGCCGTCTCCCGCACCGGCTCGCGACCCCGGAACAACGCAACCGCCATGACGGCCGTGGCCGTATCCATGGCCAGCACCCAGTCGTCTTCGCCCCATAAGGACGACCGGTCTATACGATTATCGCGATTGAAATGCCTCATGAAGTCAGAACTCCGTTCTCCGTCAAGATGCGGCACCAGCCGGCATACGGCTCGCCGTGCGGTTCCAGCTCGATCGTCCGCGCGTCTCCGCCTTCGTGGACAATCCGAATCTGCAGACGTTCGGGCGGCATCAGCTCCCCGATCAGCGATGACCATTCCACCAGCGTCGCGCCCGTCCCGTAAAAATATTCGTCCAGCCCCAGCTCGTCCGCTTCTTCCGCCGACAGCCGGTATACGTCCATATGATAAAAGGGCAGGCGGCCCCCTTCGTACTCTTTGACAATCGTAAACGTCGGGCTGTTCACCGTCTCCTCAACGCCAAGCGCCCGGGCGAACGCCTGGGAGAACGCGGTTTTGCCCGCTCCCAGGTCGCCGTCCAGGCCAATGACGGAGCCCGGCCCGGCCAGACGGGCCAGATGCTCCGCCAATCGCGAAGTATCGGCGGGACCGTTTGAACTGTACCGGTAACGCTTTGGTTCCTTCACCGCGGCACAACCTCTTTATGTTCAAAGTTCCCTTCATTATATCAAACGCGCCACTTCGCGCCAACAACGTCAAACCAAAACCTCGCCGCTGCTTCCGGGTATCGCGAAAACAACGGGAGCCCTGCCTCTCTCCCGTCCTTGCGGCTCCGAAGACCGCGCCAGTGCGAATTCGCCCATAACCCGTAACGAATGAAATGGCCATACCAAAGCCGAAAGCCGTCTTTGCGGGAAACAAAGCATCGACTCGGACAAAGACCGAATGGGATCGGCACAGGAAAAATCCGATCTTGCCCATTTCAAGGGACCGAATGACTCACAGTTAGCGTGCAGGGGATTCAATCGAAAGATCAATCCGAGTGGTGAAATAACGGAGTATGGAATACTTTTCGAATGGAACTTGCAGGAAACGATGCGAGGGTTTCGATTTTTCGTATTTGCTTATTGTACCAATTCGGAGGCATGTTGTAAAGAAATTTCCTTGAATACCGTCATAAAGCCGAAACCCGCCTTCGTAAACCGGCCATTCCTGAACGGAACGAGCCGGTTTGTCAGGCGGACCGAACGTGTCGGATTACGACTCCTGCAGCCGCTCCACGGAAACCGTCAGCGTATTGGCGGGACGGCTTCCAACCTGAACCGTCGCCATCCCGTTCGATTCGTCCACATTTTCGATCCAGACCGACTCGCCGTCCAGCGTTACGCGAATCGTATCCGGCGACTCGTAAATTTGCTTGGCGCGCTTGACATCCATCGTTTTTACACATCCTCATCCGTAATGTCGAACAGCGACTCCGTGTCTCCCATCGTGTCCGTGGTCGAATCTCCGATCAGGCCGTTATGGACCGTCACCTGACCGCCGCCGAGACCTTCGTTCACCATGCGGTCGATGTCCATGAAATACTCCTTGCGGCCCTCGTCGCGGCTCTCCCGATTTTCCGCCAAAATCACTCACCTCCCGCGTTCCCGATTCGGCCCGGTTCGGTATAAGACGGCCTCCACTCAGATACAATGAGCAATAGAGGCACCGGGAACATCCATAGATTGCCCCTCGTTCGTCCCCCGCATTCGAGGCGCCTCGCTTATGACTGGCAGGCCGGGAAGGCCAGAAAGGAACGGCTATGCACACGATCTGGAAAGGTGCGATCAGCTTCGGGCTGGTCAACGTGCCGGTGAGGATGTTTTCCGCGACGGAGGACAAGGATATCAGCATGAAGATGGTCCACCAGGCTTGCGGGACCTCGATCAGCTACGCGCGCATGTGCAAGCATTGCGAGACCGAGGTGCCCTGGGAAGAAATTGTCAAGGGCTACGAATACGAGCCCGGCCATTACGTTTTGTTCGAAAAGGAAGAACTGGACGCGCTTGGCGAGACGAACAAGGAAATCCGCATTCTGGATTTCGTTGATCTTAAGGATATCGATCCGATATATTATCAGAAAACGTACTACCTCGGCCCCGGCGATACGGGACTGAACGCTTACAATCTGCTGATGGCGGCGCTGCGGGACACGAACAAGATCGGCATCGCCAACGTGTCGATCCGGTCCAAATCCAGTCTGGCGGCCATCCGTATTATCGAAGGCTGCCTGGTGATGGAAACGATGTTCTATCCGGACGAAATCCGGCCGGTCCGCCAGGTTCCGAATCTGCCCGAAGCGGCGCAGGTCAACGACAAAGAATTGACGATGGCCAAAATGCTGATCGAGCAGTTGTCCGGGCCGTTCGAGCCGGAGAAATACACCGACGCGTACCGCGAAAAGCTGATGGCGGCTATCGACGCCAAGATCGCCGGCCAAGAAGTCAAAGTGGCGCCTGAAGCGCCGAAGACGAATGTCGTCGACTTGATGGCCGCGCTGCAGGCCAGCCTGGAGTCGATGCGCGGCGGCCCGGCCGCGGGTCCCCGGGAGACGGTGGCGGTCGAAGCGCCGGCGACGGCGGCAGCGAAGCTGGGAAGAAAACGCCGTGCCCCGGCCCAAGCCGCCGCTTCCGGCGAAGAAGGCGCGGTTCCCAAACCCGACGCTCCGGCTGCGCCCGCGGGACGTCCCCGCTCCAGGCGCGCCAAATCGCCGGTGACTTGATATGGGCAGCCTCGTTCATTCGGCTTCGCCGCTTCCAGGGCTGCTGCTTCCCGGGGAACCGATGATTCCCATCCTCAAGAGCGAATTGCCGACGGGAGACGAATGGGGCTACCAGCTAAAATGGGACGGCGTCAGGCTGATCGCCCAGGTCGATCACGGCGAAGTGCGCCTCTATTCCCGCAACATGCTGCCCAAGACAGGTGTCTACCCCGAACTGGCTGAATCGCTGTCCCAATTGTCCGCCCGATGCGTGCTGGATGGGGAGGCGGTCGTGATGCATCCCGTCAAGGGCCGGCCCGACTTTCCGTCCATTTTGAAGCGGGAGCGGTCCGCGGCCGGAGGCCGGCGTTCCCGTATGCCGGCGGCCAACGCGTTGTATGTCGTCTTCGACCTGCTGCAGGCGGACGACCGCGATCTCCGGGAACTTCCGTATGCCGAACGCCACCGTCTGCTCCGCGAACTGCTGCCGCAACCGGTCGGCCGCCTGCTGCCGGCGGAGCTTGCGTCCGACGGCGCTTCGCTATGGAGTTGGGTCGAGACTCACGGCTGGGAAGGGGTCGTCAGCAAGCGGCTTTCCTCTCCGTACCGGGAAGGCAAAGCCCATCGCGACTGGTTCAAACGCAAAACGGCGCAAATCTACGAGGTGGATATCGTCGGGCTGACGATCCGTCAGGGCCGTGTGGCCAGTCTGGTCATGTCGCTGGACGGCGCTTATTTCGGCCGCGTCTCGCTTGGGCTTGACGAAGCTTTAAAGCGTACGCTTGCGGAATATGCCGACGCTTGCGGGGACGGTCCCGCTCCGTGGCCGACGCAGCCGGCCGATCTCCGGGGGGAACGCATCCGTTGGCTCGGCCGTCCGTTCCCCTGCGCCGTCACCGGCTTGGAGATTACGGACGCGGGCGTGTTGCGGCATCCCAAGCTCGCATCCGCGGGATCGCGCCATTTGGCGGGAGGGTCGTAGCCATGCCGTCAACGGAACGCGGGTCCATCACGATCGAAGGCCATACCATCACGATTACCAATCCCTTGAAGCCGCTGTGGCCGGAGCTCGGCGTCACGAAGATGGAATATTTGCAGACGCTCGGCCGGCTCGCCCCCCATCTGCTGACCTACTGCCGCGACCGGTATTTGACCACGATCCGGTTTCCGCACGGCGTCGGGGATAAGTCGTTCTACCAGAAAAACGCCCCGGAGCCGACGCCCGAGTTCGTCCGAACGGCCGTGGAGAGGCGCGAAGGCATCAACTACGTCGTGTTGGACAACTTGCCGACGCTGATCTGGCTGGGCAATCTCGCCTGTCTCGAGTTCCACCCCTCGCTCCGCAAGGTGGAGGACCCGCTGCCGGCCGAATGGGTGCTGGATATCGACCCTTCCCAGGACCCTGAGCCGAGGCTGATGGAAGCTGTCCTTCTGCTGGGCGACATCCTCAAGCAGATCGGCATCGCCGTCGTGCCGAAGACCTCCGGCGCATCCGGCATCCAGTTGTGGGCGCGAATCCGCAGAGGTTACACGTTCGACGAGCTTCGCAAGATCGGCGAATTCGTCGCGGGCTACGCCGTGAACCGGCATCCCGGGCTGTTTACCGTGGAACGGCTGAAGGCTCGGCGCGGCACCAAAATTTATATCGACTATATGCAGCACGGCTACGGCAAAACGATCGCCGCCCCCTATACCCCCCGGGCCCGGCCGCACGGCGGGGTCTCCACGCCGCTGACTTGGGAGGAGGTCGAACGGCTGCCGGATGTCCGCGAGTACAACTTGCGTACGGTGCCCGACAGGCTGGACCGGATCGGCGATCTGCTTGCGTCCGCTCCGGAGAACGATTTTGACGCGATTTTGGACGTGCTTGGTTCGGGGAAAGCTCGGACTTGAACGGCAAGGGAGTTTCGATGAGCCCGTCCGCTCCGTTGTCACGACCCGTTCACGCCCCATTGATCCGAGTACACAGGGACCCTGTTAACCGGAGGGGATTTTCTATGCCGATGTCCGGTCAGAACGGGCAACGACCAGAACCAAGGCTATAGCATCGGCGCCAGCAGACGGCCGAGCATTTCCTTTCCCCGCTGCAAGCGCGACCGCCAGGCGAACACCCCGGCTTGAATCTCCACGGAATGCTCGATATCCCGCTCGAATTGCCGATACAGCTCCTCCGCCAGTCCTTCGTCCAACAGCACGGCCGTCAGCTCGAAATTATAGTGCAGACTGCGCATATCGAGGTTGGCGGTGCCCACGCTCGCGAACGCGCCGTCGACCAGCACCAGCTTCGAATGGATAAACCCGTTCTGGTATTGAAAAAATCGCACGCCCGCGTCAAGCAGCTCCTGGACATACGACAAGCTTGCCCACTGCACGAGCCGGGAGTCGGCCCGGCCCGGCAGGACGATGCGCACGTCCAGACCGCCGAGCGCCGCGGTTTTGATCGCCGTCAGCAGCGCGGGGTCCGGAATGAAGTACGGCGTAACGATGCCGATGCGGGAACGGGCGGTTGCCAGCGCGGTGAAAAACAGCTCCAGCAGCGGATTGCCGTCCAGATCGGGCCCGTCCGGCACGATGCGGACGCGCTGCCCCCCGGCGATATCGGCCGGCGGGTAATAAGCCGCATCCGACAGCTTCTCGCCCGCCGCGTACGCCCAGTCGCGCAAGAAGATTTGCTGAAGGTCGTGAACCGCTTGTCCTTCGAGCTCCAAGTGCAGATCCCGCCAATGCCCCAGCTTCGGGTCCATGCCGAGATATTCGTCTCCGATGTTCAATCCGCCCGTGAATCCGATTCGTCCGTCGACAACAACAATCTTCCGGTGATTGCGGTAGTTTAACCGCTTGTCGAGAAGAGCGATCCGGGGCGGGAGAAAAGCCGCCGTCCGGATGCCGGCCTGCGTCAGCGAACGGATAAACGAATCGGACAGCTCATAGCTGCCGATGCCGTCGTACAGGACGCGGACACGCACCCCCTCCGACGCCTTGCGGATCAGCGCATCGCGGAATCGGCGGCCGGATTCGTCGTCGCGGAGGATGTAGAAGCAAAAATGAATATGATGCCTGGCGGATTCGATCGCCCGGAGCATCGCCTCGTAGGCCTGTTCCGCGTCCGGCAGCACACGCACCCGGTTTCGCGTCGACGCCGGCGATCCGGGCAACGACAGCATGATCCGCTCCAGGCGGTCGAAGGCGCAAGTATGGCCTAACGCATCCGCCGTGCTCTCCGGGATCTGACGGAACGTTCTGTCTCCTCCCTTTGATCGGCGTGTTCGGCGGGCTTGGGGCATGCGGCGTCTTCCCAGCCTTCGCAGCTTGCGACGGCGGCTGAAATCGGCGGCCAGCAAATAATAAATACCGAACCCGATTAGCGGCGTTACGAACGAAATGACCAGCCAAGCGACGGCTCTGGCCGGACGGCGGAATTCCAACGCCAGCACGGTTGCTAGCTGCAGCAGATACAGTACCGTTCCAAGGAGCAACCAATACATAGGCGGCAAACTCGCACCTCCGGCTCGGGATAAACAGCTTCGCCAGGCCGCTCGGAACCGAGGGCCTGGCGCGTCAATAAAAATCGGGATGGAGAACGGAAAACCGTTAAGCCGCGATGTCCCGTTTCGTGAAAGCCAGCCAGCTCAACAGCAGGAAACCGGCGAAGTATACGGTCAGCACGGCAATGGAGAAGCCCATCGTCATGCCCTCGATCAGCGGCATGCCGTTTAAATATTGCGTCAGATCGGTATTGGCGAAAAACAGGTATTTCGCCCAATTGAAGTCGAATCCGACCAGCAGTCCGACCAGAAGCTGACCGGCGAACAGAAGGAATACCGACAGGCCGATGCCCAACGAGCTGCTGCGGAATACCGACGAGATCATAAACGCCATGGACACGTACATGATGAGGCTGACGCAGTTCAGTCCGTATTGCCCGATCGCGTGCAGCACCATCGGCACTTCCTTCACGGCACCGTTCACAACCTTCAGGTGCGGCGTTCCGATATCGTCGAAGCCGAACAGGATGCCTCCGAACAGAGCGCTGACGACAAACAGCAGCACCAAAAGCAGCAATGAGAACAATAGCGTCGCGATAAACTTCGATGCCAATATTTTCGTCCGGTTGGCCGGCCGAATCAGCAGCAGCTTGATCGTGCCCCATGTGAATTCGGAGGCGACGCTGTCCCCCGCGATAATCACGGTAAAGATCGTAATGAGAACGATCAGGGAAGACATATCCAATACGTTTTCCCACATCGATCCCGCAGGAGGCGGGATATCGTGGTCGAGCCTGTACTGGGAGATCAAAACCTCATTCTCAGCTCGCTCCCTGAGGAGTTTGCCCGTCACGCTGTCATCGTTTTGGTAATGAGCCGCTTGCTCCTGCTGCTGCTTGATATTCTCCTGAACGGCCTGTCTCCAGTCGCTATTTTCGTCCGGGCCGTACTTCCAGCTCAGAAACGTGCCCGTCAGAGAGGCCAAGACCAGCAGACCGATCAGAATCCATGTCCGGAAACGGCGGTATATTTTCATATTTTCATTCGCGATCAGATTAAACAACAACGGACTCCCTCCCCGTCATCTCCAGGAATTGATCTTCAAGCGAACGCGTGCTCGGGCGAATGCCGTAGATCTTCACTCCGGCTTCCACCAGCTTCGCCGTCGCAAGCGGGATGCTCTCGCGATCGAGCTTCGCCGTTACGCCGTCCGCCGTGTCGGCGGCTTGCGCGCCGTCCCGCAGACCGCTCAGCACCCGGATCGCAAGCTCCCGGTTATCCACATCGAAGATAACCGTCGGAAGCTCATCGTCGCCGCCGCCAACCACCAACTCCCGGAGCGGCTTCACGTCAACCAGCTTGCCGGCCTGGATGACGGCAACCCGGTCGCACATGAGCTCCATCTCGGACAGCAAGTGGCTGGAGACGAACACGGTGATGCCTTCCTCGCGGGTCAGGCGGCGCAAATAATCGCGCAGCTCGCGAATGCCGGCAGGATCGAGACCGTTGGTCGGCTCGTCCAAAATGAGCAAGGAGGGCTTGTGCAGCAGCGCCTGGGCCACGCCCAACCGCTGCCGCATGCCGAGCGAGTATGTTTTGACTTTGTCGCGGATGCGGGATTCGAGGCCGACGAGTTTGACCACCTCATCGATCCGTTCCCGGGTAATGCCGGGGATCATCCGCGCGTAGTGCACCAGGTTGTTGTAGCCGGAGAGAAACTTGTACATCTCCGGGTTTTCCACGATGGCCCCCACGTGGCGGATGGCCTGTTCGAAGTTCCGCGTGATGCTGGTGCCGTTAATCAGCACTTCGCCTTCCGTAATTTTCATCAAGCCGACGATCATACGGATGGTTGTCGTCTTGCCCGCTCCGTTCGGACCGAGAAAACCGAACACCTCGCCCCGCGGGACATCAAACGTCAAATTGTCGACAATGGTTTTGCCGCCGATTCGCTTCGTCACATTCCGAAGTTGAAGCACCGGCAGGTTCGCTTGATCGCTCACGACACTCCTCCTAGTATATCCATTCGTTTCCTTGTTACCCGTCATCTTGCAAATCGTCTCTCCGTCTGGATTGCCTGATTGCCGGAGACATTTGCCTTGCCGCACGGTTCGTTTTTGATTTACGGATCATCCCGGCAAAAGGTCTCAATTCGTCCGCTAAAAAATGCTTTCCCGCTTTAATCGTGGACCGGAATCAACCCCTCACGCTCGCTCATGTATGGAATATAGTGTAAAAGCTCATGCCCGTCAATAGACTTCGCTTGGATGCCTCCATTTTAGACAAAAACGAAACGGTTCAAATCAGGCAGGCGTCGGGAGTTCGGCTGGACCTAAGTCCAGGAACGGATGGCGTTCATCCCACAGCGAATGTCAAAGCGGCAGCAGGACCCGCAGTCTCCGCTTGCCCTTGTCTGACGGCAGCCGCTCGCCAGCTCCCTTCGGAACATTCGCCCCGGAAATGATCCCATATAAAAACGGCCCTATCCTGCGCAGGATAAGGACCGTCGAGCGATTCGACAAGTGTTTTGCCGGTCAGCGCCGCTTCATGGACAGCTCGGCCAGCAGCGGTTTGTTCGGCAAATAGTGAAGCGATTTGATGTAGCGGATCGTGCGGGTTTTGGCCCTCATGACCATGGAGTGCGTCTCGGCGCGGTTGTCGGGCAGATAACGGACGCCTCCGAGGAATTCGCCCGGAGTGACGCCGGTCGCCGCAAAAATCACGTCCTCGCTGCCTACCATATCGTCCATCGTCAACACCTTGAAAGGGTCGTCCATCCCCATCTCCTTGCAGCGCTGATAATCGTTGGCGTTGGCCGGCATCAGCCTGCCCTGCAGTTCGCCTCCCAGGCATTTAAGCGCCGCGGCGGCCAGCACGCCTTCGGGAGCCCCGCCGGAGCCGACGTAGAGATCGATGCCCGTCTCCGGGAACGCCGGCGCCATCGCGCCCGCCACGTCCCCGTCGCTCAGAAACTTGATGCGGACGCCGACCTTGCGAAGCTGCTTGATCATCGATTCGTGGCGGTCGCGGTCCAGAATCATCACGGTCAGATCGGCGATCGACTTGTGCAGGTGCTCCGCCGCCTTGCGCAGCGTCGTGTCGATCGGATCTTCGATCGACAGTTTGCCCGCCAGAGACGGGCCGACGGCCAGCTTCTCCATATAGATGTCCGGCGCGTGCAGCAGGCAGCCTTGATTGGCGATGGCAATAACGGAGAGCGCGTTATTGAGGCCTTTGGCCACGATCTCCGTTCCCTCCAGCGGATCGACGGCGACGTCGACCTCCGGCCCGTTCATGCTTCCGACTTTCTCCCCGATGTAAAGCATCGGCGCTTCGTCCATCTCTCCCTCGCCGATGACGACCGTTCCCTGGATCGACACGGAGTCGAACATCGCCCGCATCGCTTTGGTCGCCGCATCGTCAGCCGCATTTTTGTTGCCGCGTCCCATCCAGGGGGCGGACGCCAACGCCGCAAGCTCCGTCACCCTGACGATCTCTAACGCCAATTCCCTTTCCATGCTCGTTCCCTCCGCTACTCCTGATTCATGATAAGTCCGGCCGTTTCTTCGATCGCCCGTCCCGTCACGTCGATGACGCGGCACGCCAATTCGCGCATAATCCGCTCCGCGTATTCGATCTCCTCGTTCACGCGATGGATTCGCGCGTATAAAGCGTCTTCCGGCAGCCCCAGCGATTTCAGCCGCTCGCTGCGGATCCGGCGGAGCGCCTCGGCGTCCATCGTCAGCCCGACGATGCGCTCCGCCGGAACCTGGAAAAGCTCGTCCGGCGGCTTGATCTCGGGCGCCAGCGGCAGGTTGGCGACCCGGTAGCCCTTGTGCGCGAGGAACATGCTGAGCGGGGTTTTCGACGTCCGGGAGACGCCGATCAGCAAAATATCCGCTTCGGTATAACCTTTGACGTCTTTCCCGTCGTCGCATCGGACCGCGAACTCGATCGCTTCGATACGTCGGAAATATTCCTCGTCAACCTGATGCAGCAGCCCCGGCTCGCGCCGGGGAGCGTCGTGGAACGTGTCCACAAACGCCTGCAGCAGCGGACCGAGAATGTCGACCGTCCGCACGCCCGCGCGCACGCCCTCCTGCCGCATCGTCTCCCGGAGCTCCGGCTGAACCAGCGTATAGGCGACGAACCCGCCTGCCTCCGCCGCCTCGTCGACAATCCGGCGGATGTCGTCCTCATGCTTAATCTGCCCGTAACGGCAGATCCTTACCTTGCCCGTTCCGAACTGCCGGGCCGCCGCCCGCGTGACCGTCTCCGCCGTCTCCCCCGTGGCGTCGGAACATATATAGACCACTTGTCTGCGTTCCATCATGGCGTTCATCCCCCTGTGCCGTCCCGTCATTCCGCCCCCGAGAGCGAATCGAGCCAATCGACGAATATCGATGTCAGATGCGTCTTCGTCAGCCTGCCGACAACCTCGTACCGGGGCTCGCCGGAGCGGTTCTGCGCCGGCCTCACGACCGGAACTCCGTCGATATGGTACCGGATCAGGATGCGGGCCGCTTCAGCCAGACGGGTCTCGGGTTCCACGGTGACGAGATTCGCCTGACGGGTCATCGCCGTCACGACAGGCAGTTGCCCCGCATTGGCCCCTCCGGCGAGAAAAACCTTCAGCAGATCCTTGCGCGACACGACGCCCGTCAGCAGTCCTTCCTCATCCAGCACCGCAAGACTTCCGACATCGCGCATAAAGATCGTAACGGCGGCATCCGAAACCGTATCCGAGCTCCGCACGACGGACGGCAGACTCATGACGTCCTTCACGCGCATGTCGAGCAGACGGGCAGCTTGCGGATGCTCGCGCTCCAGCTTTTTGCCGGGGAAATATCCCACCTTCGGCTTCGCCTCGACCAGCCCCAGCATGACGAGTATCGCGAGATCCGACCGCAAGGTGGGACGAGAAACTCCGAGCATCTCCGCAAGCGTCTCTCCGGTGATCGGCGCATGGCGGCGGATGAGATGGAGCAATTCGTTTTGTCTGGCTGTCAGTTCGATGGAAGCTCCTCCTCCCGCTCGCATCGTTTAAATAGCATGTCATATTTATAATTAGTATGTATCATATGTACCATATTTCGATTCGGCACGCAATCATGAAGCATAAAATACAACATAAATGTTCGGGTTCACCGCGGCGGGAGCAGCTCGTTTAATTTCGGAGCCGTATCACATAGAATGGCGGAAACGATAATTTGCGGCGCGCGTACTCGTATGTCGTGAAGCAATCCGAAGGGAACTTATGCAGGGAGGCCAAGCGATGAATGCGTACGAATCGCTGAGTCTGATGGAATTGAAGCAGTGGGAAAAGCAGTTTCTCGGGGCAAAAGGCGGGATGCTGGAGCAGTGGACGCGGTCCGTGCAGAACCGCATGTACCGGCTTGTGCCGCCGCGAGTGGATGCGGCGCTGACCGCCGCTGTGAAAGGGATGGTCCGCACCGTCATGACGGGTATCGACTTTATGCCCAAAGATCCGCCCAAGCGTTGGCTGACATTGAAGGAACGGGACGGCGAAGCCGCCCGGCTGCTGGACCGGTACAAAAAAATCGCCGCCGCCGAAGGCGCGGGCACGGGGGCGGGCGGCATCATGCTCGGATTGGTCGATTTCCCCGCGCTGATCGCAATCAAAATGAGGTTCCTGTTTGAACTTGCCCATCTGTACGGGTTCGATACGCGGGACCGCGGCGAGCGCTTGTTCGCGCTGCATGTGTTTCAGTTGGCGTTCTCCAGCGCGAACAAACGCCGGGAGGTATACGAGCGGGTCCGGAACTGGGACAAGGGCGGACGCCCGCCGTCTCCCGAAGCGTTTCCGTGGGACACGTTCCAGCGGGAGTACAGGGACGCGATCGATTTCCGCAAAATGCTGCAGCTCCTGCCCGGCATCGGCGCCGTCGTCGGTGCCTGGGCCAATTACGGACTGCTGGAGGAGCTCGGCGGGGTCGCGATCCGCTGTTACCGATGGCGGAGGCTTGAAGCGCAAGGGTGAACGGCTTGCCTTCGGAAGATCGGCGAGTCCCTCGCCATGCGCCGGTTCCCGACCGCTGACCGCCGCAATGGATCCTCGTTGGTAGCGCCGCTCCCGAGCCCGGCTTGTCCCCTATCCCGCTGCCTGGCAAAAAATAAAACGGCCTCGGCGAAAAACGTCGGGGCCGTTTATGGTCTTGTCCTCGGCTAAAACCGGATGTCGTCGCCGATCAGCGTCTGGATTCCCCTGTAGATGTTCCAGACGAAGATGACCGCTCCCGCTGCGGCAAACAGGAGGACGACGCCGAGAATGCCCCCGATGCTCGGCCCGCTGGCGTACCAGGCGAACGGGACCGCGATAATGGCCGCGTACGGCAGCAGATGGGACAGGAATGCCGCTTTCGCGTGGTCTTTCACCCAGCGGTCGTTGCTGACGAAATAGACGACAAGCGGCAGGACGATCCCTGCGAAAAAGATGCTGAAGTAGCATAGGGAAGCGATAATCCGTCTGATGTCCATAGACATTCCTCCTTCATTGCGGTTGAAGGCCGCAGCGTATCCTTCTCCTGCCCGTTTCTTACGCATATCCTTCGTTCCGGTTGCCGAATAGCCGGAGCCGGGGCAACGCATACTCATACGGTCGGGAAGGGGGTGGAAGCGATGGCGGACAAAAGCCATTCCAAGCAGCAGTTGGAGGCCGCCCGGGCGCAGTCCAAAGCCGACCGGACCGGACAAGGCAAGGAGCAGGCGAGCGCGATGCAGTCGGAGGCGGATCAGGCGGCGATCGACAAGCACGGGCTTTAACAAACGGGAACGGGGCGCGAGCGGCGGACGATCGGTCTGAGAGCTCGCGCCTTGTTGTTTTACGCTTGTCGGCGGGAGGCTTCCCGTTCCCGGAAAGGCCGAACCCGTTCGTCCATCACCCGGCTCGTTCTGGCGGCGCTCTCCCCCGTGCTCGGGCAGACGCCGCGGCCCAGGAAATAATCGAGCAGATCCAGCGTATGGCTCCATGACGTTGCCGCCTCCGATGATCCCCCAACGCACGGTTCCCCCGTCCATGACGTCCCGCTCCTTTGTCAGCCCTTCGGCTTTTCGGTATAGTAATAGTGATTGGCAATTCTAACGAGGTGCATCATGAACAATCGCTTATCAACTCCCGTCCCGCCCGGCGCCGCGAAGCGTCCCGCGCGCATCCTGCTGCTCACGGGCGAGATCGGAGACGGTCATATCCATGCCGCCAGAGCGTTGGAAGCGGCGGCCGCCCGCCTGCCGGAAGACATGGCGGTACGGGTCAGCATCCGGGATATCATCTCGTGGACAAGGCCGTCGCTGCACGCGGTCAGCCGTTGGGCGTACGTCCAACTGGTCAAGCGGCTGCCTTCCGTATGGGGCTTTTTCTTCGAGCGCACCCGCCGGCCTTCGCCCGCGGCGTCCTGGCTGCGCAAGTTCCGGTTGATCGAACCGGCCGCGATGGCCGCGCTGATCCGCTCGGAATCGCCCGACCTGATCATCTCGACCATCCCGATGGCGTCCGCCGTCGTCGCCGACGCCAAGCGTGCGGGAGGAACGGACGTTCCGCTGGCGACGGTGATCACCGATCATACCGATCACCCGTACTGGATTCACCCCGGCACCGATCTGTATCTCGTCGGTTCGGAAGGAACGGCGCGTTTGCTGGCCGACCGGGGGATTAGCCGCGACGCGATCCGGGTGACCGGCATTCCCGTACATCCCCGTTACGACGCCGTCGGCGACCGGGACGAGCTGCGGATACGGCACGGACTGGACCCGGGACTGCCGACGATTATGGTCATGGGCGGAGGCCACGGCGTCATCAGCCGGGAAGTGCTCGACCTGTTCCGCGGCGATGCCTTATCCCGCCCCGTTCAAGCCCTGATCGTCTGCGGCCACAACGCGCGTCTCCGGGAGAAGCTGGAGCGTGAAGCTTCCAGGAATTCGCGCCACAAGATCGTGCCCGCGGGATATATCCCGCATGTTCACGAGTGGATGGCGCTGTCCGATCTGCTGATATCCAAAGCCGGCGGGCTCACGACGTCGGAAGCGCTGGCTTCGCGCCTGCCGATGCTGCTGTACAAGCCGATCCCCGGACAAGAGACCGACAACGCCGAATGGCTCGTCTCCGTCGGCGCGGCCAAACGGGCCGCGAACAGCCTTCAGTTGGCCGCGTTGGCCAACGAACTGCTCGCCCGGCCGGACCAACTGGAGCAGATGCGGCTGGCTTGTGCCCGGGCGGCCGGTCCCGGTCGGTCCGCCGAACGGACGCTGCTCGCCGCCATGAGCCTGCTGGACGGCCGATAAGAGACGGAAGATCCGCTGCCGTCAGGGAGCCGGCATCTCCTTGACGGTTGCGATCGCCGTCTCCAACTGCTTGTCGTCGGGATCGCCCGGCTGCGTCTCCGGCTTCGGATTCTCCACGACGATATCCGGCTCCACGCCGATGCCGTTGATCGAGATCTCCCCCGCCGTCAGGTAGTTGGCGGTCGTAATCTGCAGGCCGGAGCCGTCCGCCAGCCTGTACCAGGTCTGCGCGACGCCTTTGCCGAACGTCTTGGTGCCGACGATCTTGCCCAGCTTCAGGTCCTTGATCGCGCCGCTGAACATTTCCGAAGCGCTGGCCGTCGAACCGTTCACCAGCACGACCAGCGGCATTCCGAACGGTTTGTCGGACTCCGCCCGCGACCGGAAGGTCATGTTCGGCTTGTTGCGGTATTGGATGTGCATGACGGGCCGGTCCTTGGGAACGAACAGCGAACTGACGCCGATCGCTTCCGGCAGGAGACCGCCGCCGTTAAATCGCAGATCGAAGATCAGGCGCTTCATTCCCTGCGCCTTTAATTCCGCAATCGCCTGCTCCACATGTTTGTCCGCCCCGGTGGTGAAGCTGTACAGGCGGATATAGCCGATCCCCGATTCCGTATCGAGCATGCGGTGCTCCGAGTTCGGCACCTGGAACACATCCCGCTTCACGGCAATCTCCACGGGTTCGGCCCGGTTGTCGCGGTTCAGCTTGAGCACGACCGTCGTCCCCTTCGGACCGCGCACAAGCGAAACCAGATCCTCCAGCTCTATGCCGGAGACTTCCTTGCCGTCGACGGCCGCGATTGAATCACCGGCCTTCAGGCCCGCCGCATCCGCCGGGCTGTCCTTGTAGACGGAACGGATCAGAAACGAACCGTCCTCCTGCTTCTCGACGACAACCCCGATTCCGACCATCTCGGAATGAAGCCGGGACATCCGGTCCTCGTATTCCTGCTTCGTGAAATAATTCGTGTACGGATCGTTCACGGACTGGGCCATTCCTTTGATGGCGGCGCTGACGAGCTGCTCGTCGTCCACCGGGCGCACGAATTGCTCCTCGATCAGCCGCTTGGCCTGCTCGACCTTCCAGTGCGACGATTCCGCCGGAACCACCCGGTGCAGCACTTGAGGCAGCCACCCGTTGGCCCCTCCGTAGTATCCGATCGACGCCGACGCCACGGCCGCCACCGCTGCGAGAGCGATTCCCGCTCCGTTCAGGCGATTGCGCATCTATACCACTCCATTTCCGTCTTTTGGTCTGCGACTTGCCCCGTCCGGCATGTTGGCTTACTATATGGCTATAGATTGAGGATAAACGGTTTTCAACGGTTCCTGTTCGGAGGCGTCAAACCGAATTTGTCCTTCCTCGATGCCGGAAAGGCGGATCGTTTTTCCGGCGCCGGGACGATATCCGACAAGGAGCGCACTTTTATGTACGATTATCATGTCCATACTTCTTTTTCGGCCGACAGCACGATGCCGATGGAGAAGGCCGTGCGTGCGGCGATTGCGGCCGGCGTTCGGGAAATCGCCTTTACGGAGCATCTCGACTACATTTACCCGAACTGCGATCTGACGTTCGAATTCGACTACGAGCCTTACTCCCGGGAGGTCGACCGGCTGCGGGCCGCGTACGGCCAATCGATCGCCATCCGCAAAGCCGTGGAGATCGGCCTGCATCCCGAAGCGTCCGAACGGAACCTGCGGTTCACCGAAGGCGGCCGGTTCGACTTCATCATCGGTTCGGCCCATATCATCGACAACCTCGATCTGCATAACGGCGACTATTTTCAAGGCCGCTCGCCCGCGCAAGCGCTGGAGACGTATTTCGAACAAGTGTACCGTCTCGTGTGCGAATATACCCGCTTCCACGTATTCGGACACCTGACGCTGATCAAGCGGTATCTCCATTACGCGAACACGTCCTGGACCGAAGTCGATTGGACCGCGTACGGCGATTGGATCGACGCGATCCTCCGGCAATTGATCGAGACGGGCCGGGGCATTGAGGTGAACATGTCCGGACATCGCTACGGCTTGGGCATCTCCTTGCCCCATCTGCCGATTCTCAAGCGTTACCGCGAGCTTGGCGGCGAGATCGTCACGATCGGCTCCGACGCCCATATCGCCGAGCATATCGCCCATCATTTCGCCGAAGGGCACGAGCTGCTCCGCGCTGCCGGGTTCACCGCGCTCACGACGTTCGAAGCGGGCAAACCCGTGTTTGTCCCGATCCCGGATTAACCTCTCTGAACGACAAGCTCCTGATGCCTCGCACCAGGAGCCTGCGTCCTTTCCGCCGCCTACAGCCCGGCGACATATTGATCATAACCGCGAGCGATAACCGGGTAACGGAACTGCTCCTTGGAACGCTTGTAACCGACCTCGCCCAGAAACATGCCGAAGTCGTAATCGGAGTGAATGCGCACGACGGCTTGTACGATCTCGTCGATCGATGTCGGATCCACGAGCAGACCCGTTCTCTCGTTCAGCACCGCCTCGACGACTCCCCCGGAATTGCCGCCGATGACCGGCTTCCGGCAGCTTGCCGCCTCCAGATACACGATGCCGAAGCCTTCCACGTCGCCTTTGCGCTCCATCAGCCGGCTCGGCATGATAAACAAGTCGCCCAGATTGAAGTACTTGGGAAGCTCCGCGTCGGACACCCGTCCCGTGAAGATCACCTGCCGGGACACGCCGAGCTTGGCGGCCAACGCCTCCAAGTCGCGCCGCTCGGGACCGTCGCCGACGACCATGTATACCGCATTCGGGATTTTCTCCAATATGCGCGGCATGGAGCGGATGACCATGTCATGGCCTTTGCGCCGGACAAGCCGGCTGACCGTAATGAGCGTGTATTTGCCGGCAAGCCCGTACTCCGCGACAAGCTCCGGGTCCTTGGGCATCGGCTCGTACACGTCGTCGACGCCGGGATACACCACTTTGATCTTTTCGGCGGGAATGCCCAGCTCCATCGTCAGTTTCTTGGTGTATTCACTGTTGGTCAGGATGCCGGCCGCCCGCCGCAGGATGAGCCGGATGATCGCGTTCACCACGGGGAACCGCCGCGTCTCCAGCACATCCTTGCCGTGCAGCGATATCACGTATTTGTGGCCGTACATCCAGTTCAGGATCAGGCCGATGATGCCGACGAGGATGTAGCCGTAGATCGTCACGTCGATGCGATGCTCCGCAATCAGCTTGCGCGTGTACACGAACATCTTGAACACGTCGAACGGGTTGATTTTTTCGTTTTTGAGAAAAGGCTTGCGCACAATCCGGAACGGCTGGCCGGCGTCGAACGCCTCGCAGTCCGCGTTCGTATAGATCGGAGCCAATACCGTCGTGTTGTGGCTCGAATGCTTGCAGATGTTGTAGTAGTAGTTCTGCATGCCGCCGATGCCCGGCGGGAATACGCCGGTGACCAGCAGAATGTTTTTGCGTGTGGCGCTCATCAAGCCGTCAACCTCTTCCTGACGAAGTAAATGCTGTTTACCATCACATATAAGGCGATCTCGCCAAATAAATTCCAGATCCGCGTCATGATGGACATCTGCGTCGCCGTCGCCAAATCCATCTGCGTCGCCAGCAGCAGGGCCAAAGCTCCCTCGCGGATGCCGATTCCGCCCGGCAGCGGGCTGACGACCCCGAGAAGCCAGGCCAGCGCGAACATGCCCGAAGCTTCGATGACGGAGACCGAGTCGATCCCGAAGCTCTGCAGCAGCAGCCAGAACGCGCAGCCCTGCAAGAAATGGTTCAGCAGATAGCCCCCCAGATAGAGGAAAAACGGCTGTCTCGGCATATCCAGCTTCACGCCTCCGAGCTTGGCCCCGTACTTGTTCGTGAGCTTCTCCATAAAAGAGGCGACCGGCTTGTAGAAGACGTACATGCCGACAAGCAGCAGGCCGACCAGAAGCAGCGTCCACCCGGGAATCCAGCCGACCGACGCCATCAGCACCGCGGCATAGAGCAGCGACACCAGCGCAAGGAAAAAGTTCTCGTAGACCAGCACCGAGATTTGCCGGTCCATGGCGACGCCTTCCTTGCGGGTCATATACACCCGGCCGACGAAATTCCAGAACCCCCCGGGCAAATATTTGGCGAACATGGAGTTCGTATAGATCATTAATCCTTTCGTCAAGGGCAAGGCGGCTCCTTTTCCCCGATTCAGCAGAGCGATCCACAACCCGGCCTGCAGCACGAGAAAAACGAGAAAAACCGCGATCCCCCCGTAGTATTCGCCAGTGACCTTCCGCAAATAATTCCACAATTCCAAAGGCGTCATCCGGATATTGCGGTACATGAAATAAACGACCAGAACGACCAGTCCGTATTTTATCCCGGTAAACAGCCATTTGCGGACAAGGGATTTCCGGCTGGTGCGGGTATCGTTGTTCATGGCATACCCCTTTGCGATGGGATTCCCGTATAAACGGCATGGATGAAGCTGGGATCCATTTCAGTGTATCAAATCGCGGAGCGGCGAGCAATTTCGCGGTTGGCGGCCTGAGCCGGTATACGCTTCTTTTCGCTGTTTGCACTGCATATTTTGAGCTGGCTGTTGAGGATTTTCAGGACTTTCCGATGTGACGCGGGATCAACTTCTCCATGCTCGGTTATCTAGTCCGGCATTACGACGGAACCGTGATCGTGCCGATGACCGTTGTTGATCCCCGGTACTTTGCCGAGATAGCGGGGAAGCTGCGCGGCGATGGAGCGGCATTCGTCTGGAGCCGGACCGCCGAAGTCCGCTCGGGAAAAAGCTGGACCGGCTGAAAACGCAGTTTCGGCATATTCGTTTTTTCGGTTAGGGATGGCGCGACGAAGCCCGCTCCGATCCGGGGCGAAATGCCCGCTGGAAGCCGCAATCGAGATGGAACGGATGGACCGCTTAACGATAGGTTTTATTATTTTTTTATTCTATCCAACGGTTCGTTGCGGGGGCTCCGGAAAATCAGGCCGCTCGCAGGCAAGCGCGGCGGAGGACCGTATCGGCGTCATACGTCCGGAAGCTGCCAATCGATCGGCTCCTGGCCTAGTTGAAGCAGCAACTGGTTGATCCTCGAATACGGGCGGCTTCCCAGGAAGCCGCGATGCGCCGACAACGGACTCGGATGCGGCGCCGCGATCACCGGATGCCGTCTGGTGTCGATCAGCTGCCGTTTGGCTTGCGCGTGGCTGCCCCACAGGACGAACACAACCGGCTTCTCCCGTTCGTTCAGAAGCGAGATAACGCGGTCGGTGAACCGCTCCCAGCCGCGCCCTTTGTGCGAGGCGGGTTGTCCGGCGCGCACGGTCAGCACCGTGTTGAGCAGCATGACGCCTTGCTTCGCCCACGGCACCAGGCAGCCGTTGTTCGGCAAACGGCAGCCGAGATCGTCGCGGAGCTCCTTCAGCATGTTTTGCAGCGACGGCGGCGGAGGCGTGCCGGGACGCACGGAGAAGCTGAGCCCGTGCGCCTGGCCCGGACCGTGATAAGGGTCTTGCCCCAGAATGACGGCTTTCACTTCCGAATAGGGCGTATAATGAAACGCGTTAAAAATATCGTACATGTCGGGGTACACGGTTTGGGTGCGGTACTCTTCGACGAGAAACCGGCGCAGCTCCTGGTAGTAGGGAGAAGCGAACTCCTCCTCCAGCAGCGGCGCCCAGTCGTTGTGCAAAATTTTCTTCATCGGCGCTTGGTTTCTCCTTCCCGTTGCGATGTCTTTTACCATTTTAGCAGAAACGGGGAAGAGTGGCGGTTGCTTTTGCCGCGTCCCTCGCTCAGCCGAGGGCGTCGGCCGTCCCGCTGCGGGACGCGATCCGCTGCGAACGGTCCGGCAGGCGGCGGACCGACAGATAAAGCGCCGCGATGGCGATGCCGCTGCCGAACAGCACGTCCGAAGCGTAATGCGCGCCCATCACGACGCGGCTGACTGCGGTGAGCGCCGCCCACAGCGCCGCGGCCGTCCATACCGCCGGCCGCCAGGCGGCATACCGGAGCGGCACCCAATACGCCAGCAGCAGCGCCATCCAGCCGTGCGCCGCATGCTGCGACGGGAACGACTTATGGCCGCCTCCCCACCGGGGCAGAAACCACGGCGAATAATCCGACCGGTCGGGAAGCAGATCCCGGAACCGGACGCGGCCCCAAATCGTCTTCAGAAGATTCACCGCGATCATCTCTCCCAGCACCGCGGCCAGCGTCAGCCAGGCGACCGTTTGCAGAGCGTCCGGAATATCCCGCTTCATCCGGGAGAATCCGAACTGCAAGAGTATGGTTGCGGCTGCGGTTGCGATCAGAACCGCCGCGGCGGCGCCGACCGTCATCTCTCCCCCGAGTTGGCGCGAGACGACCATCCAAATCAGCACCGTCGCGGTCGCCGCAATTACGACGATAGCCAAAGCCGTCACCCCGATCCGCCTCCAGCCCGAACGGCGGCCCGCGCAGGCAAGCAGCACCTGGGCTGCGGCAAACGCCAACAAATACGCCGGAAACTCCCCGTATACCTCGAAGAAATGCCCCCAATCCGACGCCGGATTGAAGACCGCTTCCGATATGCGAAGATCCGTCCATCCGAATACGATCGCTCCCGCCGCCCAGAGCGCAAGCAACAAGCCGATCGCGATCCGGTTCGTTTTCCTGTCCATTCCGACCGTTCCTCCTGTCCGCAAGATTCAGTTCAAGCTTATCCGCAGCGCCGCCCGCAATCAAGCGCCCATATCGGTCTCCGGACGGAGGCCGCCTCCTTCTTCGAGAGCGGGATGAGAACCATGCTGGAGTCTCTTCTGCAATCGCGGCCGAATCGGTACGATGAAGTACGACAAAAGCCTTGCGGTCAACAACGAACGATAGGGAGTCAAAGGGAGGAGAAACCTGATGAGCCGCATAACAGAATGGTCGTTCCGGAATCGGGCGGCCATGATCATCGCAGTTGTCATGGCATTGGTTGCGGGAGTATTCAGCTACTTCAAGCTTCCAATGGAATTTTTGCCCGAGGCGGACAATCCGATGGTGACGATCACCGCGATCGGCCCGGGTTACGATGCCAAGTCGATGGAGAAGCTCGTGACGGAGCCGATCGAAAAGGCGGTCTCGCTCGTAAAAGGGAAGACCAACACCTTCTCGACTTCGGGCAACAGCTTCGCCAAGGTTGATCTGTATTTCGATTCGAAGACGGATATGAAGGCAGCCAAAGAAGAAGTGCTCGAAGCGCTGAGCGGCGTCCAACTGCCGGAGCGTGTATCGAAGCCTTACGTCGTCCAGCTCAACACTTCGATGATCCCGATCTCCTGGGTGTCGATTGCGCTGGACGGCGGCATGACGCCCGCCAATATCAAAATCGCGGAAGAACAAATCGTGCCGGAGCTGCAAAAGATCAAAGGAGTCGGCAGCGTCCTCCTGAGCGGCGTCGCCACTCCGCAAATCTCCGTCACGGTCGATCCGGCCAAGCTGGGGCAAACCGGCATCCCGTTCCAAGCCGTCATGGGCATCCTGCAAGGCCGCGACGTCTCGGCCGCCGTCGGCGAGAGCGTCATCGGCGGAGCCGCCAGCAATCTGCGCGTCTCCTCTTCGGTGAACAGCGTCGAGACGCTCCGCAAGCTGCCGGTCGGTCCGGGCGTCACGCTGGGCGATATCGCGCAGGTGAGCGCAACCAGCGGACAAGAAAGCGTCAGCCGCGTCGGGGGCAAGGATGTGCTGGTGGCGACGATCTCCAAAGGCTCGAACGCCAACGCCGTCAGCGTCGGCCGGGAAGTCGAGGAAACCGCCAAGCGCCTCTCCTCCGAGATTAAAGGCGCGGAGGTCACGGTCCTCTCCAGCACGTCCGAACAGATCGTCACCTCCGTCAACAGTCTGCTGCGCGAAGTTCTGCTGGGCGCGTTGTTCGCCACGATCGTCATCCTGGTGTTCCTGCGCAATATCCGGACCACGCTGATTACGATCGTCTCGATTCCGCTGTCCCTCGCCATTACGCTTTACCTGCTGGATTTGTCGGGCGTGACGCTGAACGTCATCACACTTGGCGGCGTCGCCGTCGCGGTCGGCCGGCTCGTGGACGACAGCATCGTCGTCATCGAAAACATCTACCGCCGCCTGCAGAAGGAATCGTTCTCGCGCGAGCTGGTTATCGACGCGACCAAAGAGGTCGCAACCGCGATCACGTCCTCGACGCTTACGACAGTGGCGGTGTTCCTGCCGATGGGACTGCTGCGCGGTTCGCTTCAGGCGTTCCTGCTGCCGTTCGCGCTGACGGTCACCTACTCGCTGCTGGCTTCCCTGCTGGTGGCCCTGACCGTCGTACCTCTGCTGAGCGCCGTGCTCCTGCGCGGCACAAAAATGAAGGAGCACACCGGCTCCGCCCGCTTCTCCGCCTTCCTGCGGTGGAATCTGAAGCACAAGTGGGTGCCGCTCGCCATCTCGGCCGTGCTGTTCTTCGGGTCGATCGGCGTGTACGTGTCGATGCCCAAGGGAGCGATCGATTCGTCCAACGCTTCCACCTTGACCGTGACGATGAAATATCCGGAGGATGTGCCCCAAGCCGAGGTGCTCGAAAACGGCAAAAAGCTCGAAGCGTTCCTGCTGCAGCAGCCGGAGGCGAAATGGGTGTACATGTCGATGGGCAACAGCTCCGACGCCGCCCAATACGGCGAAGTCGTCTCGCCGACGCTGGTCTCGTATCTGATCGAGGTCGAAAAAGGCGAGAACGCCGAAAATATCCTGAACCGTGTAAAAGAGCAGCGTTCGCAATTCCCGGGCGCGGAGATTGACGCAGGCGCAATGGACTTCATGTCCGGCTCCGGCTCCACCTCCGTCGTCGTGGATCTGACGGGCGACCGGCCGGAGCTTCTGGAGCAGACCGCCGCGCAGGTCGTGGAAGCCATCAAGCCGATCGAAGGCGTCCGGAAGGTCGAAACGAACCTGGAGCAGAAAAAGACGGTCTACGACTTCGAAGTCAACCCGCTGCTCGCGAACGGCCATGAGATCGCCATGCAACTGCAAGGTATGCTGAACCCGATTCCGATCGGCCAAATCTCCGTGGACGGGGAACAGACATCCGTTGTCCTGAACGCGTCCGCGAAGCCGGCGAGCGAAAGCGACCTTTCCGCCTTGACCGTGATGACCGCGGAAGGACCGAAAAAGGTTTCCGAGATCGCCAAGCTGGTCAAAAAGCAAGAGCCGAGCCTGTTCTACCACAAGGATGGCAAACCGTACGTGCGGATCACCGCGGCCGTAGAGCCGAGCCAACTGTCGATCGTCGGCGATAAGATCAAAACGAAAGCGGAAGAACTGGCGATGCCGGAAGGCGTAACGCTGAACGTCGGCGGCGCCTCCGCCGAGCAAGCGGAAGATTTGCAGGCGCTCGGACTGACGGCTATCATCTCGATCGGCATCGTATACCTGATCATGGTCATCACGTTCAAGACGCTGCGAGGCCCGCTGGCGATCCTGTTCTCCCTGCCGCTCGCCGCCATCGGCGCGGTTGTGGCTCTGCTCGTCTCGGGCGTATCGCCCGACTTCACGGCGATGTTCGGCGCGCTGATGCTGATCGGCATCGTCGTCACCAACGCGATCGTCCTGATCGACCGCGTCCGGCAGAACGAGCAGCATATGCCGATCCGCGAAGCGCTGGTCGAGGCGGCCACAACCCGGATGCGTCCGATTCTGATGACCGCGATCGCCACCGTATGCGCCATGCTCCCCCTGATCTTCGGCCATACCGAAAACGGCGGCAGCATCGTGTCGCAAAGCCTTGCCATCGTCGTCATCGGCGGACTGACGGCCGCCACGCTGCTGACGCTGATCATCGTCCCGTGCGTCTACGAGCTGTTCTACTTCCGCAAGTCGGCCCGCCAGCGCCGCTACGGCCTGGAGCAGTCGGCATAAAATTTCGTAAAGAACGAGGACCGGTTCCCGGGAGGGAATCGGTCCTCGTTGGTTATGCGGGAAGGCAACTTCAGGATCATGCCGCCGGCCGCCTCAAACCGCCGCCGATCCCCTTCCGGATGGCACGCCCGTGCGGCGCCGCGCAGCGGTCGGACGCCGGCCGCGCCTCAAATGCGCGCAAACGCATTGGTTCTCGCTGCGTTTGTCGAATCGCCGACTCCGCATGCTGCAGGCTCACTTTTTCTCGTTCGAGCGGCGCCATCGCCTTCAATACGCCTTCGCCACCTCCAGATGGCGCGTGATACCGTTGCGGGTGAAATAGAGCTGGACGGCCGCATGGCCCTGATCGTCCACGCGGGCGGACACGTAACTCGGCTCGTTCGCCGGCATCGGCGCCAGCAGCGAGACGATCCGGTGGCTGGCCGCGGGGCGCGTCGTCGCCCGGAGATGCCATTGCGCCGGCAGCCCTTCGATCTCGGCGGGGTCGACTCCGGCGAATTCGTCCGTCTGCGACAGCTCCATCTCGCCGGACGATACGTATACGAATTGTCCGTCCAGCACCGCGCGCGCGCCGGCGATGCGGAACCGGTTCGGCCGGAGCTCCGCGCGATGCAGCGCATGCAGCAGCCAGTCGACGCGGGCCGGCCGCTTGCAGTCGACGGAGTCGACCATCACGATATACGAATCGTCCATGTAGTGAATTTCGCGGACGAACCGCTCCAGATACGGCACCGTCTCCCGATAAGCCCTCGTCGCGTCGGCGCGGACATAACGGCCGTACTCCCGCTCCTCCGCGGCTTCGATGCATCCGGCGGCCTCGATGCACTTGCGGGCGTCGACCCCCGCATACTGGCCGATTCCGTCGATCAGCAGGCTGTTCGTGGAGATCGTCTGCCTGCGCCAATTGCGGTGCATCGTCGTGTTGAACGCGACGTAATAGCCGCTCTCGATCGCCAGCGGCTCGCCGTAGGCGTGCAGCAGAAAGCCGTTCTGGTCGCCGTGGCTGTGGCTGATCGAGCCGTACGGACTGCTCTTGACGAGCAGCATCACATGCGAATCCGGATCGTGCATCCGGTCGTGCATCGCCACCCACCCGATGTCGCGGAACCACTTGAGCCGCTCCGCGCCCGCAGGCGGCTCCGCCGCGACAGCCGGGAAGTCGTAGCGGTGCCTCATCTCGTCGAACGGGAAGTCCCACCAGCCGTAATTGTAAAATTTGCTTTCCGGGTCCTTGTCGGCGGCCTTCACCTGCTCATAATACCACTGGTACCACGGGTTGCCCGTTACGCCGGCAAACTGGCGGATGTTGAAGGCCGTTTTGAGTCCGGGCGGCTCGCCCAGATTCGACTGGTCGCCGAAGCTGGCGCGCGACGTGCCGGGGGTGAAGCAGTACAGCGCAAAGTCGCCGGTCTTCTGGAAAAACGGCCGCGCGTAAAAATCGATCCCGCAAAATTTGCGCAGCAGATTGATCGCCTCTGTCACAAACGCCATACCTGTCGTCCAGTATTGTCCGCCCTCGGCCCAACCGCCGTCTGCGCCGCCCCAAGGCGTGTACATTGCGGAGAAATATTCGACGGCGTAGTCGAGCCAATCGCGCGCCTCCGGAACCTCGTCGAACAGGGCGATGGAGCAGGGAACCAGAACCGAGGACAACGAGCGGACGGCATGGCTGTCGAACGGAGCGTGGTGGATCTTCGAGCGCTCGATCGCGTGCGCCGCCACCTGTTCCGTGCGGCGGAACAGCGCTTCCCGCACGAGCGCCCTCTCCTTCTCGCCCAGCTCGCCGTGAAGCCAGTCGTAGCCCCACGCCAACGCCGCGGCCACGCGGAACGCCGCCTCGTCGTTGTAATCGCGGGACGTCGGTCCGTCGACGTCCCAGGACGCTGCGGCCAGCAGCCATTCTTTGGCGCGGGAAGTCCATTCCCCGTTCCGCGAGACCGCACCCGCCACCGACAGATGGCGGACGCCGTACAGCAGCTCCTGGCAGTCCATGTACATCTTCCGCCACAAGTGAGGCACCCGCTTGTGGCCGGGATAAGGCTCCGGCTCGGCAATCGGCTCGCGATTCAGCCACGGGCGCACCGAGCGCTCCAGAAACTCCGTGTAGCCGCTGTCTTCGGGCTTCTCGCGAACGGTCTCGCGGAAGCGCTCCAGACCATCGGCGGTCAGCCACAGCCGAGGCCTTCCGAGCTTCGCGGACTTGTAACGGTCGCGTCGCGGCGGCAGCGGCGTCTCCGGCAGTCCGTCGGCGACGGTGAAGCGCCGGACCCGGCTCCACGTCGTCAGCTCGGCCCGTTCCAGCTCCCTGGCATCGGCTTCGCCTTCGGCCTGCATCAGCTCCGGCCCGCGTCGAGCCCCAGCCGGTCCTCCGCCGCCGTCCGTCCGCATGGCATAGCGCCAGTAGTACGTGCCCGGCGCAAACGGCGCGTCCGGGGTGTACATATTGAGCGGAGTCCATACAGTGCGCGTCTTCTCCGGTTCGAATTCCGGCGTCTCGGACCACTGAAGCGCATAAACCGACTCCTCCAGCCTCCCCGGCATCCATGTGAACCGGGGAGGATTCTCCGCAAGCTCCGCCGCGTCATCCGGACGGTACGGCACGTCAAGCGGACTCCGAAGCGGCTCATACAGCCGTTGCTTCATACTCGGTTCCTCCCTGCTGGTCTATACTTGGCGCCGGCGTACGACGCGACGATATCGGCGCTTGTTCCCTTCACCCGAATCAACAGTCCGTACCGCCTGCGCGCCGGGTCCTCCGCCGTCCCCGGTTCCTCGTACCGGTACAGCTTGGCGCCCGGGATCGCCGACAACGTCAGCGGGACCCGCGCCAACGCCCCTCCGTTCCCGGCGCCCGCGGATCGCACGGCCAGCGACAACCGCCACTCGGCCGCCGCGTCCGCACCGGACGCAGCCCCCAGGCCGATCGGAGCCTCCAGCGGCCCCTGCCAGGCCGAAGCGCCCGCATCGCCGGCATCGGCCCGCGCCCATGCCGCTTCCGCGCCCGACTCGTCCAGCAGCGACCATTCGGCCGCCGGGTGCAAGCGCCACTCGATGAGCCCGTCCGCCTCCAGCCGCACCTCCGTAATGTCCGTCAAGCCGCCTGCGCTAAGCCGCAGCTCGCGCTCGATGACGCAGCCCGGATAAGCTCCCGCGCTTCTCGCCCTGACGACCGTCTCCGACGGGGAGTCCTCGTAATGAAGCAGCTCCCCCGCATGCTCCGCCTGCGAACGGCAGTCCACCGTCACCGTGTTGTGGCAAGCGGTAGTCTTGTACCATTCCGCCCGCATCGGCGACCCGTACGGGACCATGCCGGGATCGGGGGCGACCGGGCCCAGCCGGTGGCGGACCGATACATGCAGCTTGTCGTCATGGCCGTGGGAGCCGCCGTGCCCGCCGAAGTCGATCCAGGCCGACAGCTCCGAATCCGGCCGTCTCAGCGCCGCGAACCCGCTGTGCGGCAGCAGCCGGGACTTCGCGGCCGGCCGGCCCGCCGCACCGGATGCCGCGTCCCGCCGGCCGTACAGCATGGCCTCCAGCCCGCACCGCAGCCGGTGCAGCTCAGGCTCGCCGGACGCTCCCGCTTCAGCCGCTTCGCCCGCTCCCCCTTCGCCGGCTACGGCCGACCGGATATGCCGATAGGCCGCTTCCAGCACGGGCACGTAAGCCGGCTCGCCAAACCGGGCGTACCCGATCTCGTAAACCTCCGCGATCTCCCGGACATACGGGAGACGAACGTACGGCCCGTCGTGGGGCGCCTCCAGCTCACCGTTCCCGTCCGCGAACGCCGCCGCCGCGTCCAGCATGCCCCGGACGCTCTGGCCTTG
This sequence comes from Paenibacillus thermoaerophilus, assembly GCF_005938195.1. Taxonomy (GTDB): domain Bacteria; phylum Bacillota; class Bacilli; order Paenibacillales; family Reconciliibacillaceae; genus Paenibacillus_W; species Paenibacillus_W thermoaerophilus. The sequence goes on along the minus strand of NZ_VCQZ01000020.1, from coordinate 24,474 downwards.
CCCGCCTTCGATCGCGCACAGGTCGATCCCGAACCGCTCGGCCATCTCGGCGAAGATCAGATACGCCCGCAGCACGAACACGTGATAATAGACGCTGCCCTCGAATTCGAGCTGGTCGGGCTTGACCCCGACCGACAAATGATGCCGCCAGCCGCCGGGCCCTTCGATCAGGGCGCGCAGACCCGCCTCGTCGCCCGAAGCCGCGTGCAAGCCGGCCAGCGCCGCGTTCAGCCACGCCATGTAGTTGTTCTCCGGGTTGTTCTTGACGTCGATCAGAATGCCGCGGTACTCCTCCATGCTGCCGCGAAGCAAGCCGAAAAAGCGGTCGACCGCCGCCTGCTCCTCTTCCTCGAAGGCCTCTCCGGCATCCCGCAGCAGCAGGTACGCGCGAATCAGGGCAGTCGCCCAGATCGCCTCCGTCAACGCCTGGTGAAACGCCCGCCCCTTCAGCATCCAAGGCTGTGCGTCGGGATGCACGGGATAACGGGGGAACTGCCTGGCGTACGCGACGATCAGCCGCCGCGCCAGCTCCGCTTCCTTCGCGTCCCCCGATTCCGCGTGCAGCGCCGCGGCCGTCAGCGCGAGCCGGGCCGTCTGCTGGTGGCGGAACACGAGCCAGGCGCCGCGGTACGGCTCGCCGCTCAACTCGCAGCCGTACGGGCACCGGTACACGTCCGCGGACGTCTCTGCCGGATCGAACAACAGCTCGACATGATGCTCGGGACACACATACTGATGCCACCAGCCGCCCGGCTCCTCAGGGACAATATACCCCACCAGGGTATCATTCGAAGCGAAATCGGCCAGCCACGGCGCGATTTCCCGCCGCAGCGCAGCCGCTTCCCGCTCCCTCCAGCTCATCCGGCGATGCGACTCGAGAGAAGCGTTGTGCCGATTCATCGCATGTACAAGCCTCCGTTGATCTCGATCGTCTCGCCGTGGAGATAACCCGCCAGCGGCGAAGCCAGGAACAGGATGACATTCGCGACGTCTTCCGGCTTCCCTTCGCGTCCCAGCGGAATGGAGCCGACGGTCGCCGCGCGGGCCGCCTCCGACGTATGCGTCGCATGGAACGACGTGCCGCCGATGAATCCCGGCGATACGCAGTTCACGCGGATGCCCGTTCCCGCGAGCTCCTTCGCCAGCCCTTTGCTGTACGCGACAACCGCCGCTTTGGACGCCGCATAGACCGACGACCCCGGCCCGCCGCCGTTGACGGCCGCCAGCGAGGACATGTTGATGATCGCTCCGCCGCCCAGCCGTTTCATTCCCGGCAGTACCGCCTTGGTCACGAACACCGTGCTTTTCAGGTTCAGATCCATCACGCGGTCGTACAGCTCCTCGGAGATCACGGCGTTCGCCTCGCGGCGGATCATATCCCCGGCGTTATTGACGAGGATGCCGATCGGCGCGCCGAAAGCCGCTTCCGTCGCCGACACCAGCCGCTCGATGTCGGCCAGCGACGTGACGTCCGCCTGGAACGCCTCCGCTTGCCCGCCGGCCGCCCGGATCGTCTCGACCGCCTCGCGGGCGCCCGCCTCGTTCCGGTTGTAGTTGACCGCAACCTTCGCTCCGGCCGCCGCCAGCGCAATCGCCGTCGCCTTGCCGATGCCGCCGCTTGCCCCCGTCACCAGCGCAACCGTCCCCTGCAAGTTGATTCCTTGAATCTGACTCATTCGGATCTCCCCCATCTTGTGATTACGTGAAATGGCATATGCATCTGAATGCGCGTACCCCGTCCGAGTTCGCTGTCGATCTCCAACCCGTAGCCTTCGCCGAATACGAGCTGGATGCGCCGGTGAACGTTCAGCAGCCCGATTCCGCCGCGATGGTAGACGCCGTCCTCCTGCGAGTCCGCCAACCGTCCGGACGCCAGGCGCTCCCGAATCCGCTCAAGCCGTTCCGGCGTCATGCCGGCGCCGTTGTCTTCGACCATAACCGTAAACCGGTCTTCGCTCATCTCCGCGTGCACCGCGATCCGGTGATGCGGCTCCAATCCGTCCGGGAACGCATGCTGGAACGCGTTCTCCACGATCGGCTGAAGCGTCAGGCGCACCATCTTGGCCAGCAGCAGCGACGGCGGAACCGTGACGTCGAGCTCGAACTCCCGGCCGATCCGGTGCTTGAGGATAATCAGAAAGTTGCGCACGTGATTCAGCTCGTTCGCGACCGTAATCTCCTCCAGCTTCGTCTGGATCGAGTACCGGAGCATAAACGCCATCGCTTCGACCACCTCGGCGATGTGCTCGTTCTCCTCCACGATCGCGTAGCAGTTGATCGTCTCCAGCGTGTTGTACAGGAAGTGCGGGTTGATCTGCAGCTGCAGCGCCTGAAATTCCGCTTGCTGCCGTTCCAGCCGGGTGGCCTGCAGCGCCAGCAGCGCGTTGCGGTTCTCCAGCTCCGCCTCGTACACGCGGGCGATCATCTCGGACAGCCGGTCGACCATCCGGTTGTAGCTGCGCATCAAGTGGCCGATCTCGTCCTCGCGCTCCACCCGCTCGATCAGTTGCCAATTCCCCTTCTCCGTCTCCTTCATGCTTTCCCGCAGTTGACGGATCGGCTTCAGGAGCGACCGTCCGAACCGGTAAGCCAGCAGCAGCGCCAGAGCGAGCGCCGCGACCGCGACCGCCATCGTCGTGCGCCGAAGCGTCGATACGGGCCGCTGCAGCTCGTCGTAAGGAAGCGCCATCACCAGCGTCCATCCGGAAAAATCCGACACGCGCGGCACCCACAGATACTCGCGCTCTCCGACCCGCTTCACCCGCGACGAAGCGCCCTCGCCCTGAAGCCGCTCGCGGAGCGCTTCCGGCACGCGGCCGGCCAGCTCGGCGTTCGAAGCGTAGACGAGCTTGCCTTGGCTGTCATATATGAGGAACGAGCTGCCTTCGCCGATGTTGACCGGCGTCCACAACCGCTCCAGCTCGTCGATTTTCAGCTCGATGCCGAGCACGCCGGCCGTATCGTACGAGGATACGCCGCGAATCTGGCGGGCGACGGTCACGACGCCGGACACCGGTTCGTCGCGAAGGGTGCCGTTCAGCACCGCGACGCTGCCGTCGGGCGGGACGATCCGGCGCATCCGTTCCAGTTGTCTCTGTGCGTCGAACCTGGACAGGACGCCGGGATTCTGATTGTCCGCGACGACCGCGCGGCCGTGAAAGCCCAACACGTACAGCAATTGAATCTGCGGATGCAGGATAAACACCGGCTCGTAGGCGTAGCGGCGAATCTGCTGCGACAACTCGAAATACCGGTACGTATCCGCCGGGTCCATATCCAGGAACCGCTTGACGGCGTCGTTCGACAGCATCGAGATGCTCGCCCGCTCGTACGTCTGCAAGTACATATCGGTCTGTTTGGAAGCGTTCTCGATCACCTGCGCGACATACGTCTCCGTCTGTCTGTCCAGTTGTCCCGACGCGCTGCCGTAGGAGAATACGAGAACGGCGCCCAGCGAAATGGCGATAACCACGAGAAAATAAACGAACAATTGCCGAAACAGCGTTTTTTTCATTCCCGAATCCCCAGGCTTATCCGGTATTCGGTCGGCGACAGCCCCGTCATTTTTTTGAACGTCTTCGTAAAATGCGGGTGGTCGGCATACCCGACCTCAAACGAGATGTCCGTGATCCGGCGTTCGGGGTCGGCCAGCAGCCGTTTCGCTTTCTCCATGCGGCGGCGGATGCGGTAATGGATAAACGTCTCGCCGGTCACCTGCTTGAACAGCTGGCTGAAATACGAAGCGTTCAGCCCGAGCACCTCGGCGACCTCGTCGAGCGTAATCTCCTCGGCCAGATGCTCGTCGATATACCGCTTCGCCAGGTCTACCGGATGCTTGGACCTGTCGCGCCGCCGCTCGGCTTCGCGCTCCAGCGACAGCATCAGCTCGCCGCCGAACCGGCCGAACGCCTCCGTCCAGCTCGGGCAGGCCGCATAATCGATATCGGCCGGGGCCGGCTGGCCTTCCCGGAGCTGCATCCGCCCGCGAAACATGGCGTCGATCTCCGAGACGAGCTCGATGCGTTTGCCCTCGCCCAGCGGGTATTCGGCGATGGCGCGGCTCCAGTCCTCCAGCAGCCGCTGCACCTCGGCCGCCCGAAGCGCGGACCACGCCGACGCGAGCCGGCTGACCTTCTCCTCGATGCTTCGGGGCGAGACGTACGCCTGCGAAGAGAGCCGGCGGTCGCTCTCCCGGATCAGCTTCGCGACCGTCTCCTGCACCTGCTTGCGGTTGATCGGCTTGAGGATGTAGTCCTTCGCCCCGTACGACATGCACCGCTTGGCGTATTCGAAATCCGAATAGCCGGACACGACGACGAGCTGGACATCGGGATAACGCTCGAACAGCAGGCCGCACAACTGCAAGCCGTCCATGCGGGGCATGCGGATATCCGTGAACACGATATCCGGCCTGCGCTCCTCGATTCGCCGCATCGCCGTTTCCCCGTTATCCGCCGTCTCGACCGATTGAATGCGTTCGTCCGCCTGGCGCAGAAGCTTGGCCAGTCCCTTGCAGATCATCGGTTCGTCGTCAACGACCAGTACGTGCATGCCGCGCCCCTTTCCGGTCACCGGCGCCCCGCCGCCCCGCAAGCGATAACTCCCCACGAGGAATATCGTGAGGAGTCCGCTTACCGTTATCGGTTACCGACGAGGCAATGTGACACCGTCGTTGTTGTTGAATTTTTCCGTCGCTTCCTTGATGACATCGCTGCCGCCCTTGGACAGCCATTCGTCAATCACCTTCGGCCAATCGGAGATCGGCTCTTTGCCGTAGACCATTTTAACCATATGGTTCACGAGCAGCGGCGGAGGCGTATCGGAGTTCGGGCTGATGTCCGGGTTCTTCGAGAGCGAATCGAGACGAGGCTCGAATTCGATGCCGTCACGGCCCTCGTTTGCCAATATTGTATCATACACTTGAATCAGTTGCTTCCCTGCTTCGGATGCGGACAGGATGCGGCGGTTGTACGTCGTGTCCTGCACCAGCCACAGGAAGGCGCTGAGGTAGCGCTGTTCGTCGACTTCCTCCGGCGTCTTCGGGTCTTTCACGCCGTCGGAGAAGAACACTTCCGCCTCGTCGCTGACCATCCAGTTGAAGAACTTGACGATCTCGGCGGCGTTTTTCGCGTTTTTGTTGATGAAGTACGCCCGCGGCGACGCTCCGTACAGATAGTAGCCCCCCTTGCCGTCCGGTCCGACAGGCGACGGGATGATGGCGAGCTTCGCTTCCGGCACGTTCGCCTTGAGCTGCTGCTCCCATTGAAGCAGCTCGTTCGCGTTCATCGACCAGATGCCCGCTTTGCCGGCGATGATCTCGTTTTTGAACGTCGTCGGGTTGATCGTGGCGAACTCCTGGCTGATCAGCCCTTCGTCGAACATCGTTTTGTACGTTTGCAGCGCCTTCGTCATGTTCTCGGTGTCCATGAACTTCGGCTGGACCTTGTCGCCGGCTTTCTCGAACTGGCTCAGATACGGGAAGACGTCGTACGCGCCGAAGAACGTGTCCGCGTATTTGAAGTCTTCGCGGCCCATAAACGGATGCTTCACGCCCAGCTTCTTGAATTCGCGCAGGACGTTCAAATATTCGTCGACCGTCTTCGGAACCGGCAATCCCGTTTTCTCCAGCAGGTCCATCCGAATCCAGGTCGCGCGGCGGGACGGGTTGCCCAGCCATTCCGGAATCGCGTAGATTTTGCCTTTATAGGTCACCTTGTCCCAGGCTTCCTTCGGCACTTTTTTCAGCAGATCCTGTCCGTGTTCCTTCAGCAGATCGTCCAGAGGCATGAAGACGCCCGCCTTGACCGAACCGGCCAGCTCCTTGCCGTTGACGCCGCCGTTCGCCTGCACGACGTCCGGCAGGTCGTTCGTCGCGAACATCTGCACCATCTTCTGCTCGTAATCCTTGTGGGGCACAAGCCGGATCTCGAGGTCGACGTTCGTTTTTTCCTCAAGCTGCTTGACCCATTTGTCTTCGTTGATATTCGCATGCCTTTCGACATAACCGAAATTCAGCGTGCGGAGCGAGATGGAAAATTTCGTTTTTTCCGCGGGCTTCTGAGATGCCGCCGCTCCCGGCGATGCCGCCGCGCTGTCCGCGGGTTTCTCCCCGCCGGAATCGGACGAGCAGCCTGCCAGCGCGCCCGTCGCCAGTACGCCGGCCAGCAGGGCCGATAACTTCTTCTTCATCGAACGCAACCCCCTCCTGTAGATAGGAACGTCTGCGGAAGCGCTTTACGGCAACGCTTTCATCCGCTTGGTTTCATTGTAGGCGGTGCTCCCCCTCGCAACAATGGAATCGCTTTAGGGGGATGTTGTCGTTTTTTTAGGAAACGCCGCCTAATGCGCGGTCTACGACTTGACCGATCCGATCAGCATGCCTTTGATAAAGTGCTTTTGAAGAAGCGGATACACCAGCAGGATCGGCAGCGTCGCCACGATCACCGTCGCCATTTTGATTCCCTCCGGCGATTGCGCCGCCAGGTCGGCGAACTGGGAAGCGTTCGGGTCGATGCTGATGTCGTCCGAGACGATCAGCTCGCGCAGGCGCAGTTGCAGCGGATACAGCGCCCGGTCATTCAAATAATACAAGGCGCTCTGGTACGTGTTCCAATGAAAAACCGCATAGAAGATCGCCATCGTCGCCATCGCCGGACGCGACAAAGGCACAACGACGCTCCACAGGATGCGCGTTTCCGAGCAGCCGTCGATACGGGCGGCGTCGATCAGCTCGTTCGGGATGTTCTGGAAAAACGAGCGCATCACGAAGAAGTTGAAGGCGCTGATCGCCGACGGAATCATCAGCGCCCACAGCGTGTTCATCAGATGCAGCTTCTTGATGAGGATAAACGTCGGAATAAGCGGCGCGCTGAAAATCATCGTAAACAGAACCATCAGCAGCAAATACTTGCGGCCGACGTATTCCGGCCGGGACAGCGGATAAGCGAACGACGAAGTCATGATCAGGTTGATGAGCGTTCCGCAGACGGTGACGAGCACCGTTACGCCGAAGGCCCGCCATATCGTAAAGTCCTGCATGACGTACTGGTAATTCAGCGTGGAGAACTCGACCGGCCATAGGTTGACCTTGCCCGCTTCGACGGCGTTCGCGCTGCTCAGTGATTTGGCGAGCACGTTCAGGTACGGCAGGAACATGGTCGCCGCGAGCAGCGTCAGGAACACGAGGTTGGCGAATTGAAACACCCGGTAGGCGGGAGTAGGCTTGCGCGGCATGGCGCCTGCACCTCCGTATTTCGGTTGAATGGTTGCGTATGGGATGGGTCAGTACAAGCTTTCGCCCGTCGCCTTTCTGCTCAGCGAGTTGGCGATGACGAGCAGCGTCAGGCCGACAACCGATTTGAACAAGCCGATCGCGGTCGTGTAGCTGTACTGCTGGCTCAGCAGACCGACCCGGTAAATAAACGTGTCGAGAATTTCGCCGTTGTTCTGGTTGAGCGGATTGAGGAACACCCACACCCGTTCGAAGCCGAAGTCGAGAAAATCGCCGATGCGCAGCAGGAACAAAATCGTGATCGTCGGCAAAATGGCGGGCACGGTGATCGACAGCGTCTGTCTCCAGCGGTTCGCCCCGTCCATCTCGGCCGCCTCGTACAAGTCCGGATGGATGCCCGCGATCGCTGCGAGATAGATGATCGTCCCCCAGCCCACATCGCGCCAGATGCCCGAGCCGACAAGAATCGAGCGGATCATGGACTCCTCGCCGAGGAAATAGATCGGCCCGATGCCGAACCAACCGAGAACCTTGTTCAGGAAGCCGCTCTCCGGGGACAGGATGCCGACCGCGATCCCGCTGATGATGACCCACGACAGGAAATGCGGCAGGTAGACGACCGTCTGCAGCAGCCGCTTGTACAGCACCAGCCTCACTTCGTTCAGCAGCAAGGCCAGGACGATCGGCGCAGGAAAGCCGAAGACAATGTCGTAAAAGCCGAGCAGCATCGTATTTTTCAGAATGCGCAGGAAATCGGCGTGCTCGAACATATAGCGGAAATGTTCGAGGCCGACCCACTCGCTGCCCAGGAATCCCGCAAACAGGTTATAGTCCTGGAAAGCCATCACGATGCCCAGCAGGGGCACGTACTTGAAGATGATGAAGTAAAGAGCCCCCGGAATCGAGATGAGATAAAGCGCCTTGTACTTCCACATAAACCGCCACAGTTCCGAACGGCGCTGCCGGGCAGGGGCGGAGACCGTTGCGGCCGTCGTCGTCGATTGGCGCGGCATGGACGGCAACCTCCTTGCATCAGATGTGTGATCTTGTCGATTCCCCTTCATCCTACGGGATTGAAGCGGTTTCAACAATGGAGCCGCTTTATTCGGACTTGTGTTTTTTTTAGGTCGCACGATAAAAAAGGATGGAATAAAACGGATACTTGCTTGCGGCCGGTTAATGTGCTATGATTGCAATACCCCGATTACCAAACCGGAAATCACCTATTGCAAAAGGTTATCAATTCCCGGGCATTGGATTGGAACCTTATGCAATATGTGATTTTTTTATTTATGCAATAAAAAGGTCATGTAAACAGGAGAAAGGAGGCATTACCCTTATGCAACAAGGTACGGTCAAATGGTTTAACGCCGAAAAAGGCTACGGCTTCATCTCCGTAGAAGGCGGCAACGACGTATTCGTTCACTTCAGCGCGATCACCGGCGAAGGCTTCAAAACCCTCGACGAGGGCCAACGCGTGGAGTTTAACGTGGTTCAAGGCAACCGCGGCCCGCAAGCCGAAAACGTCGTCAAACTGTAATCCGCGAAAAGGGGCTGTCCCAAAAGCTTGATTCCAAGTGGTTTGCAGGGGACAGTTGAGCCCAAACAGGCCGAACCAAGGGTTATACCAGCCCTTGTGTTCGGCCTGTTTGTTTTACCGCCGCCCCCTTCAGCAAATTGCGGGCAAGCGAAAGCCACCCGACCTCCAGGCTTACTTTGCGCAAGCCCCGAAGCAGGAACCTTCGAAATCCTCGGTTGTTTCCCTTCTGCGCTCCAATTTTTGGCGGACTTCCGCTTGACTCGGTTCCAATTGCCGTTTGGGGAGCAGCTAGCAATACTTTTTATAATAATTTTTATCGCTACCCCCAAAATTCGCCGTCCTCTGTCTGATCTAACAATATTAAATATCGCTAAAAGTCCGGTTTTCCGTTTTTTTGAGGTAGCTGGCAGGCGATAGCGATAATTTGTATCGCTATCCGCTTGCGGAAGCCGCGGTGTGGCCGCGATAACGATATTTTATATCAGATACGGCTTCCATCCCCTAGTGTCCGGTCGAGTGAGTCTGCTCGCGGTTGTTTTGGCCTGCGGAATGCAAAAGTATACGTTGCGCTGCGAATTTCCCCCGCAATCCTGCTGCCGGATGCAAACATACACGCCAAGAACTTCCCGGAAAGGCGAATCTCGCGGGATTTCCATTGTCGGCGTGCACTTTTGCATTCAAACGGCGATTAACCCCCACGTCCAGCAGCATTCGAGTGTACCTTTGCATTGGACCGTGCCCGGTGCTGGTCTCGCTTGGTCGCGCATGAGCGCACGAGGAAGCGTCCCTTGGCGGCGCACGGGCTCATGCGGCCCTTCCTTGACCGCGCCCGAGGAAGCACTCGCGCCGCCCCGAGCATGCGTGCCGCTTGATCCGCCAACCTTTCGAGACCGCCCCTTTTCATGGCGAATTACGGGGCTCCAAGCAGCTTCTCCCGGCGGTATTCGTTCGGGGACAAGCCGTACGCCTTCTTGAACACCTTGCTGAAATATTTTTCATCCTGAAAGCCGACCATCTGCGCCACCTGAGCCACCCGCAGGTTCGGGTTGGCCAGCAGCAGCTCGGCCTTCTCCATCCGCACCCGTGTGATAAAGTCCGACACGTTCTCGCCGGTGTCCTGCTTGAACCGTCGCGACACGTATTCGCGGCTGAGGCGGAAATGGTCGGCGATATCCTGCAGCGACAATTCACGCTGGTAATTTTGCCCGATATACCGGGCGATGTCCTGCGACAGATTGCGGTCCTGCGGCTGCTCCTCCGTCAGCCGGCGGGCGGCGCGGGAGAGCGCCGCCTGCAGCTCGTCGCGCCACGCCGAAAGCGACAGCCGCCCGTGGTCGTCGACGGCGGACAGCCAGTCGGGAGCTTCGGCCGCCCACTGCGACAGCACGAGCCGCAGCTCGTCCCGCCATCGGTCCATCGTGTCCGGCGTGACGCGCGTCAGCTTGCCGGCCGCTTCGAACCAATCGTCGACGACACGGGCGAGCGGCTCCCCGCCTCCGCTGAACAGCGCCACCCGCAGCGGCTCCTCGTAATCCGACAGCCCCGGTCCGATCCGCTCCGGCGTCTCCAGTCCGGGCTCGTACAGATGAACCCGGTCCCCCGGAGCCAGCAGATTGCGGCGCCGAAGCGCCAGCGAGGCCTGCCGGTAAGCTTCCGGGAGGCCGTCCGGGAATGGCACGCCTTCGCCGCTCACCCCGATGTCGAATTGCCCCTTGAGCGCGGAACGGAGCGCGCGCTGAAGCGACCGCAGCCGCTCCGCCGCCGAATCGGCCTCTCTCCAGAACAGCAGCAGCAGCTCGTCCTCGCGGTTCCAATGCCGGAACGCATAGCCGATTCCCCGCTGCCGCAGCATCTCGTTCGAGATGTTGCCCAGCGCGAAAAACAGCAGATCGCGGTGGCCGGCGAACCGTTCCCTGATGCCGCGAGGCGTCGGCCGCAGCGTCAGGACGGCGATTCGGGCGGCTCCGACGTCCGGCGTCAAGCCGAACTCCTCCCGAAGCCGGGAAGCGACGTTCCGGTACGCCGACGGCTCGGCGACGAGACTGGAGAACGTCTTCTCCCAGTATACCGGCTTGATCTGGTTCACTTCGATGTTGCGGTCCTGCTCCCGCACCCTCCGCTCGCGCTGCTCCCGGATCGCTGTAACCGCCTTCGCCACCGCCGCTTCCAGATCGGCCGGATCGACGGGCTTCAAAATATAATCCAGCCCTCCCGCCTTCATCGTCGAGCGGACCAGCTCGAAATCTCCGTAACCGCTGACCGCAATCGTCTTGATATCGGGCGCATGCGCCGCGATCCAGGCGAGCAGCTCCGGACCGCCGATGCCGGGCATCCGCATGTCGCTGAACACAAGCGCGGGACGATGCTCCCCGATCAGCCGGATCGCCTCCTCTCCGCTCGACGCCTCCAGCACCGTCTCGACCCCGTGCCGCTTCCAATCCACAAGCAGCCGGATCGCCTCGCGCACGTGCGCTTCATCATCCACGATCAACGCGATCATCCTGCGTCAATCCCCCTCTTCCCTCTTGCTCTTCCGCCTGCTCCGGCCCCGCCTGCCCCGCGCCGGAAGGAAGCGGCAAGCGGAGCGTCACCCGCAGGCCTTGCCCGTTCTCGCCCGGCTCCAGGATCACCCGGCAGTTTTCGTCGATCAGGTAACGCAGCCGCAGCAGCACATTCGGCAGCCCGATCCCGGAGCCTTCCCGCTCCTCGGCCGCACCGCCCTCGCCGCCGCTCGCCGGACGGACGGCAACCGCCGCGGCCAGCTTGTGCCGAATCGCGGCCAACTCCGACTGATTCAGCCCGATGCCGTTGTCCTCGACGACGAGATCCCACACGCCCAGCCAGGGGTCGTCCCGGCTCAAGATCGTCACGCGGCCTTGCGCCGGTCCGTCCGGGAACGCATGCTTAAACGCATTTTCCACGACAGGCTGCAGCGTCATCTTCGGAATCGGCCTCGTCAAAGCTTCCTCCGGCGCTTCGATACGCGCCTCCATCCGGCTTCCGAACCGCATCCGCTGCAGCTCGAGATACGAGCGGACATGCTCCAGCTCCGCCTGCAGCGGCACCAGCGTGCTGCTCGTATCCATACTGTAGCGCATCATCTTGGCGAGCTGCGTCAGGGAGCCGTATACGTCCGGAGCGTTCTGCTTGAGGGCTTGCGTGCCGATCGACTGCAGCGCGTTGTACAGGAAATGCGGATTCACCTGGGCCTGCAAAGCCCTGAGCTGATTCGTCTTGTTCGCCAGCTCCAGGCGGTACTCCCGCAAAATCAAGCGGTTGATGGAATGCATCATGTCGCGGAATTTGCGGGCGAGCGTACCGATCTCATCCCGTCCCTCCACGTCGATCGGCGCTTCCAGATTGCCGCTCTGAATCTGGTTGACCGAACGGATCAGCCGGCGGATGGGCTCCGTCATCCGCACCGAGATCCAGACGGTCGCCGCCAGCGCGAGCACCAGGAAGCCGGCGAGCACCGCGGCGTTAATGCCGGCCAGCCGCCGGGCCTCCGCGTACAGTGTCGAATAAGGGATGCGCTTCACCAGTTGGAGCTGCGTGAAAGGCTCCTCGATCTTCGTATAAATCAGCATGCCCGAAAAATCGGAGTCGCTCCATTCGAGATAGCCGCCCTCCGGCCGGCTCAGGCTGCCGATCCAGTCCGCTTGCCCGAGCGGCTTGCCCCACTGGCCGGGGTCGGGTCCCAGCAGGACGCGGCCGTCGTGGTCGAGAATATACAACTCTTCGCGTTCCGGATCGTACAACCCCCCGACGATTTCCAGCAGCTTCTCGATCCGGACGTCGATCGACAGCCAGCCGAGCAGATCCCGCCTCGGAATCCGGTAGACCGGGCGGTGAAGCGACAGTACCTGCTTCGGCGGCTCGTACGACAGCATCTCCGCTCCGTAGCCGTGGCTCGGATGCGTCGGTTCGAGCTGGGCGTCGAACCGCTCCGATGCCGGCTTCAGGCCGGTGGACGACGCGCCCTTGAACAGCTTCCCCGCCGATACGATGTACGTCTGTCCCGCCCGCACAGAGTAGAGGGCGATCTGGTGCTGCCCCCTCGCCGCCTGGGCGACGGCCCGCAAGCCGGAAGCGATCTCCATCTCCGTGGCATAGTCCGTCGCGCCCGACTCCAATAATTTGAACAGGCTGCGGGGATTGTTCATGTCGTTGTAAACGAGCAGCGAAGCCCGGTTGAGGCTGTCCAGATAGCTGCGCAGATTCGCCGCGCCTTGCCGCATCAGCTCCGTATTTTCGCGGATCGCGTTGTTCTCGACTGAATGTTTTGTATAAGCGTAGGTAAATGCTATCGAAGACAGCGTCGGCAAAGCGATCGCCGCGAGCAGGAACAAAATCAGCTTGTCCCGGATGCTGGTGCGAAACCGTCTCACTCCGCTCACCGGCCTTCCTCCGGCTTCAAGCCGGTCCAGATTTTAAGCCTCATTTTATCAGGACGGGTCAATATATTCCACCCTGCGGGTCAACTGAGACGGTGGGCCGAAGCGGCGGCGTTTTTTATACTTACAAATACAATCCGGTATCGATCCGAAAACACGTTCTACGGAAAGGAGCGGCTCCCATGAAAGCCAAACGCTCGCTGGAGGATTGGCTCCACCAGTTCACCTTTGTCGCGCCGGCCTTTGTATTTTTCGCGGCCGTGATGCTGGTCCCGTTCGCCTTGACCTTCTACTACTCGTTCACAAGCTGGAACGGCGTATCCAATGAGGTGAGCTGGGTCGGCTTGGCGAACTTCAAACAAATTTTCGCGAACGACTCGGCCTTCTTCGACTCGTTCAGCTTCACCGCGCGTTATACGATCGTATCCGTCGTGCTGGTGAACCTCGCCGGCTTCTTGCTGGCCTTGCTGCTGACCCGTCCGCTTAAATCCCGGAACGGACTGCGGACGGTGTTTTTTATGCCGAACGTCATCGGCGGTCTGCTGCTGGGCTTCATCTGGAACTTCATCTTCGTCAGAGGCTTCAGCGCGATCGGCAACGCAACGGGCATCGGCTTTTTTAATCTGCCCTGGCTCGGCGACGCGTCCACCTCGTTCTGGGCGATGGTCATCGTCACCGTCTGGCAGCAAGCCGGCTATCTCATGGTCATCTATATCGCGGCCTTGTCCAATATGCCCAAGGACGTGATCGAAGCGGCCAAAGTCGACGGCGCAAGCTCGCTGCAGACGCTCTGGCGCATCGTCGTGCCGCTGATTATGCCGGCGGTCACCGTCTCGCTGTTTCTCGCCATCTCCTGGTCGTTTAAAGTGTTCGACCTGAACCTGTCGCTCACCAAAGGCGGACCGTTCCGCTCGACCGAGAGCGTCGCCATGAACATTTACAACGAGGCCTTCCAGAACAACCGGTTCGGTCTCGGTACGGCCAAAGCTTTGATCTTCTTCATTGTCGTCGCCATCATCACGTCCATCCAAGTGGCCATCACCAAGAAACGGGAGGTGGAAGCGTAATGGAACAACGTTATACGGGGCGCACGTTTGCGCTGGAAGTGTTCGCCATTGTGCTCGGATTGCTGTTTTTGGTGCCGTTTTATTTCGTGCTGAGCAACTCGTTTAAGCCGTTTTCCGAACTGCTGTCGCATACGGTCGCTCTGCCCTCCGCACCGACTCTGGACAACTACCAGCGCGCTTGGGAGATCATGAAATTCCCCCGCGCGTTCATGAACTCGCTTATCATCACCGTAGTGAGCATCGTCGGGCTGACGGTGATCAGCTCCATGGCGGCTTACCGGATGGTGCGTTATCCGAGCGGGTTCAACCGGCTGGCGTTCGGCCTGTTTGTCGCGGCGATGGTCATTCCGTTCCAGTCGATCATGATCCCGCTGGTGTCGGTCGCCAAGGAATTCGGCCTGTTCGGCAGCCGCACCGGCCTGATCATCTGCTACTTCGGCTTCGGCGTGCCGCTGTCCGTATTCCTGTATCACGGCTTCGTGAAATCCATCCCGCTGGAGATCGAGGAGTCGGCCCGGGTTGACGGCTGCTCGAAATTCGGCGTATACTGGCGGATCGTATTCCCGCTGCTGAAGCCGATGACCGTCACGATCGCGCTGCTGAACAGCTTGTGGATCTGGAACGACTTCCTGCTGCCGTCCATCGTGTTGGGCCTGAAGCCGGAGACGCGCACGATTCCGCTTGCGACCTATTCGTTCTTCGGCCAATATACCAAGCAATGGGATCTGGCGCTGGCAGGGCTTGTGCTGGGCGTCACGCCGATCATCATATTTTTCCTGAGTTTGCAGAAACATATCATCGAAGGCATCACGGCCGGTTCGGTCAAAGGGTAATCGTCAGGCGCCCGGATGCCGCGGCGATCAATAAATTCCACCCGGACGTTCAATATTGTCGGTTCGCTCCGGGCAGATCGCTTGAGATAATGGATTTGGATTGAAGTACAGTATGAATTTCCAAGAGGAGGAAATAAACATGAAAAAAGGGCTCGTTGTACTGACCGCTGCTTCTCTTCTGGCGATGGCCGGCTGCGGTACGGACAAGACGAACGATAACGCCGGCGGCGGAGGTTCGGGTCAACAGGTCAAAACGATTAAAATCTTCCAATTCAAAGTCGAAATCGCCGAAGCTCTTCGCAAAATGGCGGACGAATACGAGAAAGAGCATCCCAACATCAAAATCGAGATCGAAACGATCGGCGGCGGCGGCGATTACGGCGCTGCGCTGAAGACGAAGTTCGCGGCCGGCGAATACCCGGATATCTTCAACAACGGCGGCTTCAACGAATTAAACGTATGGCAGGAGCACCTGGAAGACCTGTCGAACGAGCCTTGGGTGAAGGACGTGCTTCCGGTCGCAAAAGAACCGATGACCAAGGACGGCAAGCTGTACGGCCAACCGCTCGGCCTGGAAGGCTACGGCTTCATCTACAATAAAGATCTGTTCGCCAAAGCAGGCATCACCGAGCTCCCGAAAACGCTGAGCCAGTTAAAAGACACCGCCGAAAAGCTGAAAGCTGCGGGCATCACCCCGTTCATGAACGGCTACGGCGAATGGTGGATTCTCGGCATCCACAACCTGAACATCGCGTTCGCGCAACAGCCGGACCCGAACGCGTTCATCAAGGGCCTGAACGACGGCTCGGCCAAAATCCCGGGCAACCCGGTATTCGCCAACTGGACGAAATTGCTTGATCTGACGCTGCAGTACGGACAGCCGAACCCGCTGGCAACCGACTATAACGCGCAAGTGACGAACTTCGCGAACGGTCAAGCGGCGATGATGCAGCAAGGCAACTGGACGCAAGTGCAAATCTCGAAGACGAACCCGAACATCAAGCTCGGCATGCTGCCGATGCCGATCTCTGACGATGCGGCGGCCAACGACAAGCTGGCGGTCGGCGTGCCGAACAACTGGGTCGTCTACAACAAGTCGCCGGTGAAGCAAGAGGCGAAAGACTTCCTGAACTGGATGGTGTCCTCGGAAGTCGGCAAACGGTATATCGTCGAAGAGTTCAAGTTCATCCCGGCGTTCTCGAACATCGAAGTGAAGGACCCGGCGATCCTGGGCGATCTGGCCAACGAGATCATCGCGTACAGCAAAGACAACAAGACGCTCTCCTGGAACTGGTTCAAATTCCCGGACGGCGCAACCAACGAATTCGGCGCCCACATCCAAGCGTATATCGGCAAAAAAGTCGACGCGGCGGGGCTGCTCGAAAACTTCCAGAAAACGTGGGATACCACCAAAGCGAAATAACGCTCGCCGTTATCGGCGGCAGGCAACTGCCGGGACCTTCGGGTCCCGGTTTTTCATAACCGCATACCCAATCACGCGCCTGCGCCCGTTCCGACAAGGGAAGCCACGGATGCGTTTATTTCACCCCTCAGAACACCCACCTTCTTGGCTTATTAGCGGAAGTGTATAAGCTACCCCACACAGAGGGTATGGAGATATTTGTAATTTCATGGTCGGCCGTAGAAAAAAAGCGGGCCCAAAGGCCCGCTCTCGAATGAGGTCGATCAAACGCCCGGCGCCGCCGCGGTCATGCCGCCGTCGATGCCGTCCGTATGTTGCCGGCTGCGCTTGCGCGTCACGGCGAAGTAGATCCAGGTCAGCGCGTTGCACGTCAGCAGCACGCCCAGCAGCACAAGCAACTGCCGGCCGACAAACGACATTTCTCCGCCAACCGATATAATCGACTTGAATCCGGCGACCGAATACGACATCGGCAGCCATGCATGAAGAGCTTGCAGCGCTTCGGGCACCAGCTCGTTCGGGAAGGTGCCGGCGCTGCCCGTAAGCTGAAGCACCAGCAGGATAATCGCCACGAACCGCCCGGCGTCTCCCAGCACCGTGACGAGCAATTGGATGATGGCCATATAGGTCAAGCTGACGACAAGGCTGAACAGCATAAACATCCCGGTGTCCCGCACGTCCAGGCCGAGCCCCCACAGCATCGCCGCGGCGACAAGCAGCGACTGGGCCAGACCCACCACGGCAAGCACGCCGTATTTTCCGGCGAACCAGCGGAACGCCGACGACGGACGCACGGCCGGATCGCGCAGAGGGAACACGATGCTGAGCAGCAGAGCCCCGACGAACAGCCCCAGCGAGATGAAATACGGGGCGAACCCGGTGCCGTAGTTCGGCACTTCCGTAAACGATTCGTGCACGATCTCAACCGGCGAAGCGATCATCGACGTGCGGCTGTCGGCGCCCGCATCCACGCCGCTCAGCTTCGCCGCCGCTTCGGCCAGCTTGTTCGCCAGCTCCGCGCTGCCGGAGTCGAGCTGCGCCGCGCCTTCGCGGAGCGGATCAAGCCCCGCCGCCAACTGCCCGATGCCGCCGGCCAGCTCCGCGTAACCTTTGCCGAAGGCGGCAATGCCGTTTTGCAGATCGCGGCTTCCTGCCTTCAACTGATTCGCGCCTTCGGCCAGTTGATGGCTGGCCGTTCCCGCTTCTCCGAGCTTTGCGCCGAACTCGGCGAGTCCGCCGGCCAGTTGCTTCTGCCCGGCCGCGAGCTTGTCGGCCGCCTCGGCCAACTGCTTCTGTCCGCCTTCCAGCTCGGCCGCTCCTGCCGCGACCTGCGTGGCGGCTACGAGCAACTGCTGAACGGCCGGTTCCGACGACAGCGCCGGGTTCGCCGCCAGCTTCTCCAGGCCCGCCGCTACGCCGGCTGCGCCTTCCGCAAGCTGCTTCGCCGCGCCTTCGCTCTGCTTGAGGCCCGCGCTTAACTGGCCCGCGCCTTGTTCGGCGGAGTTCGCGCCTTGCTGAAGCGCGGCCTGTCCCTGCTTGAGCGCGTCCAGACCCGAGGCCAGGCTGCTGGCGCCGTCGCTCAGAATGCCGATGCCCTTGCCCAGCGATGATGCGCCTTCGGCGACCTGCATCCAGCCTTTTTGCAGGGCGGCGGCCCCGTCGTTCATTCTGCCGACGCTGTCGCCCACCTTCGTGACGCCTTCCGCCGCTTTCGCCGCGCCGTCATGCAGCTTGGCCGAGCCGTCGGACGCCTCCTGCATCCCTTCGGACAGCTTCGATACATCACCCAGCATCGCCTCCGCGTACGCTTTGGTCAACTGGCTCGACACTTCCGCCTTCAACTGGTCGATCGCCTTTTCGCCGATTTGCGCCGACAAGAAGTTGTAGCTCTCGTTCGCGGTAAACTTGAGTTGCGCCTTGACCGGCGTATCCGACGCGGCGGAAGCCGCATGTTCCGAGAAGTTCTCCGGGATTTCGATCGACATGTAGTATTTCCGGTCGGCCAAGCCCGCCCGCGCTTCCTCGGGGCTGACGAACCGCCAGTCGAACTGCTTCCCTTCGCGAAGCTTCTCCTCCAGTTCCTTTCCGACCTCCAGGCGCTTCCCGCCATATTCCGCGCCTTTGTCCAGATTCACCACCGCTACGGGCAATTTCGACAGCCGGTCGTAAGGGTCCCAGAACGCCCACAAAAACATGAAACTGTACAGCAGCGGGATAAACGCCACCGCGCCGACCGCCACCGCTTTTTTGCGGTTGCGAACGATGCTGGCCCATTCCGCCTTGAATTGCCAACGCCGTTTTCCCGTTTCTCTCATCGCTTCTTCTCCCCTTGCTGCAAACCTTCCGCCAAATACAAATGAAACCATTTGGCGATCTCTTCGTTGTCCAGCGGTTTATGCTTCTTGTTCCAATCCGACACAAACGCCACATACAGCTTGAGCAGCACAAACGCCGTCAGCTCCGGATCGCAAGGCTTCAGCTCTCCGCGCTCCAACGCGGCCTCCACCTGCTTGCGGATAAATCCGACGATCGCGTCCTCGACCCGGTTCATGGCCGCCTGCGCTGCGGGCGTTCCGAATTCCCGGATTTCGAGATTCAGCTTAATAAAGAGCTCGTGCTTGTTGCGATAATCCAGCACTTGCAGCAGCACGTCGTGCAAATTTTCGAAGAACGTCCGGTCCGGCTTGATCGCCCGCTCCGCGATCTCCTTCATTTCCAGGATGACCTGCTGGACGATCTCGCCGAACAGCTCCTCCTTGTCGGCAAAAAACGTATAAATCGTGCCTTTGCCCACCTTGGCGATCTTGGAGACGCGGTCAACCGTCGTCGCTTTATACCCGTAATTGGCGAACGAGTGCGCAGCCGCCTTCAAAATCTCCTGCTTGCGGTCCATGCAACCCCTCCTTCTTTTCGCATGTGTAATCCCATTTGATGAACACGATTATAGCTCAAAACTGACCGAAATACAATATTGGTCATTTGGTCACTATCCGTGACCGCCATCACTTTATTAAACGAAAAAAACGCTCCGAAGCGCCCGCGGTCTCGCGAACGTCGAAGCGGTCCCTACTCTTGCCGTCCCATTCTCAATAATTCGACATACTTTGAGGCGGGTGGGCATAGCCTTGCGGAGTCGGCGCATAGCTTTGAAGCGGCTGCTGAAAGGCGAGCGTCTGCTGCATGAATTGCTGCGCCTGTTGCCATGTCTGCTGATAATGCTGAATCTGCTTGTCAATTTCCTGCCGCAGCGCGGTCGAAGTCGTTTTGTACCATCCGTGGCTTTGCATGGCGTCGAATACTTGCCGTTGGGACTGCAGGGTGCTGTTCAGCAGGTTTTGGAACAGATGGCGGGTTTCGGGATCGCGGCATTCCGTACAGGCGGTCGCGTATTCCCCGCAGATGCGCTTCAAGTCGTTCAGCACGTTGCCGACGCAGTCTTGGGTATCCAGCGACGGCTTTTGCTGGGAGACGCCGGAAGCTGTCCCGTATGTCGCGCTGCCGGAAGTCGAGGAATACGGCTGATGAGAATGAGGAGAATTCGTGTTGGAAAACATGCGGTTTATGGCTGCGCCTCCTTGAATTATTGCAGGTTCCCCTGGGAACCGCCCATCATGGTTCCGCCGGACATCGCGCTTGCCGGCACCTGAGACGGGGCTTGCGCCCGCTTGTGCTGCAGATGCGCAGACAACGACTGAAAATGCTGCTGATGCGTCGCCAGCAGATTGGAGCACAATTGGCGAATGTCCGGCTGCTGCGCGGTCGCGGCGATCACCGCAAGATGCTTGACTATCGACTCCTCGTTGGACATCGAATCGACGACATACTCCGTTTCTTTGGACGTCAACGGCTGCGAACCCGATTGCGATTGCGTCTGCATCCCCGACGGCATTTCGGCTATTCATGTCGGCGGCGTTTCCATTTCCCGGGAAATATCAGCAGAAGGCGACAAAAAGGCGGATCGGTGTCCCGACCCGCCTCATCAGACGACAAAAGTTCATGTTCGGCTGCGTCCCATCGACATCGCCGCGGCATGGCTATCTCTGCAGCAATGTCCTCTTTGCATTCGGGCTCCCGGCCGGCCTTTCGGGCTGCATGCGCTGCAGCCGAAGCGAATTCAGCACGACGGAGACGGAGCTGAGCGCCATCGCCGCTCCGGCGATCCACGGTTCGAGATATCCGGCGGCTGCTATCGGGATGCCGATGCAATTGTATGCCAGCGCCCAAAACAGGTTTTGACGGATGTTCTTCATCGTTAGACGGCTTGCGAGAATCGCGTCGGCGACCCCGTGCAGATCGTTCCGCAGCAGCGTCACGTCCGCCGTTTCCAACGCGACGTCGGCTCCTCCGCCCATGGCGATGCCGATGTCGGCCTGCGCCAGCGCCGGCGCGTCGTTGATGCCGTCGCCGACCATCGCGACTTTGCGGCCGCCGGCTTGCAGCTCGGCCACCGCCTTCGCTTTATCGGCGGGAAGCACGCCGGCCCGGATGCGGGAGATGCCGACGCGCGAAGCGACCGCTCGAGCCGTCGGCTCGTTGTCTCCCGTCACGAGCCAAAGCTCCAGGCCCAGGCCGCGAAGCCGCTCCAGCGCCGCCCGCGACGTCGGGCGGATCGCGTCGGCGACGGCCAGCGTTCCAATCCAGCGCCCGTCCGCCGAGGCGAGCACCGCCGTCTTGCCTTCGGACTCCAGGCGGTGCAGCGCGGCCGCCGCCGATTCGGGAATACGCGTGCCGAGCCGCTTCGTCCAGTCCGCCGTGCCGGCGGCCAGCCTCATCCCTTCGACGACGCCCGATACGCCGCCGCCCGCTTCCGCGCGGAACTCGCGCACCTCCGGCAACGGCTCCCCCGCCGCTCGGCTTCGCGCCTCGGCTGCGATGGCCGCCGCGATGGGGTGCTCCGACAGCGCCTCCAGCGCGCCGACCCGGCGGAGCAGATCGGATTCCCAAATGCCCGGCGCGGGCCATATATCCGTCAGCGCCGGTTTGCCCGCCGTAATCGTGCCCGTTTTGTCGAACACGATCGTATCTACCCGGTGCGTGAGCTCCAGATGCTCGCCGCCCTTAAACAAAATGCCCCATTCGGCCGCTCGTCCCGAGCCTGCCATGATCGAGGTGGGCGTCGCCAGCCCAAGAGCGCAAGGGCACGCGATGACGAGCACCGCGATGGCCCGCTCGATCGACGCGGCCGCATCCCCCTGTTCCCACCAGAAATAAGAACCTGCCGCGGAGGCGGCCGCGATCGCGACGACAACCGGCACAAACCAGCCCGCGATCCCATCCGCAATGCGCTGGATCGGCGCTTTGGAGCCTTGGGCCTGCTCGACGGCGCGCAATATTTGCGCCAGCGCCGTATCCGCCCCGACTTTGGAGGCGCGTATGCGCAAGTAGCCGCCGCCGTTGATCGTGGCTCCGAATACCGCATCGCCAGGATGCTTGCGGACGGGCAGACTCTCGCCGGTCAGCATCGACTCGTCCACGTCGGAGCCGCCCGCTTCCACCCGGCCGTCGACGGGGATTTTTTCGCCCGGTTTAATGAGAACAATGTCCCCGACTGCCACCTGTTCAACGGAAATTTCCGTTTCCTGGGTACCGCGAAGAACCCGTGCGGATTTGGCCTGAAGCCGGAGAAGCGAACGGATGGCTGCCGTCGATCGTCCTTTGGCGGCGCTCTCCAGCCATTTCCCGAGCAGGATCAGCGTAATCAGCACCGCGCTTGTCTCGAAATACAATTCGGGCGCATGACCCCCGTGCTCTCCCGCAAGCGACCAGCGCACCGTCTCATAGACGCTGTAGCCGTAAGCCGCCGTGGTACCCAGCACGACAAGCACGTCCATATTCGCGCCGCCGCTGCGGACCGCTTTATATGCGCCGGCGTAGAACGGCCAACCGATCACGAATTGCACCGGCGTCGCCAGCACCCATTGGAACCAGGGGTCCGTAAAAACAGACGGGACGGGAAGCCGCTGCCCGAGCCCAAAGTGAACAGCCATCGCCCAGACGAGCGGAATCGTCAGCAGCGCCGAGAAGAGAAGCCTTCCCTTCTGCTCGCGGCGCTTCCCGGCCTGATCCGCGTCGTCCGCCGTCCGCTCCCGCTTGGGATGCGCCTTGTACCCCAGCTTCTCGACGCGGCCGATCATATCGGCCACATCGACTTCGGCCGGGTCGAACCGCACCTGCGCCGTCTCGACGGCAAAGTTGACGTTGGCCTGCTTGACGCCGGGCAGCTTGCCGAGTCCCTTCTCGATCCGGGCCGCGCAAGCGGCGCAGGTCATCCCTTCGAGCTCCAGCGTCACCACTTCGAATTCGGTTAAGCCATCGCCGGACGACATATTCCATCCCTCCGGGCGTCCGTTAAACGGACCGAATATATATGGCGTAAATGTTTAAGGACGTAATCCCCACACCGGGTATATTTCCAGCCAAGTCAAACGGTTTCGGCGCACCGCGGCGCGCCTTCTCCCGTTGGAAATCCGCCTATGAATGAAACGAATACGTATGTAAAAAAACGAGCCTTCCCGAAGACGCCGTTGTCACAACCGTCGGCACATGCTTGGAAAGGCTCGTCCCGTCCACTTCCGTTCCATTGCGCTATCAGGAACGGACGTCGTATCCTTGCTCTTCGATCGCTTCTTTCACTTGCTCCAGCGTCAGCTTCGATTCGTCGTAGGTGACGGTAACGGTTTTGTTGGCCAGATCCACGATGCCCGTCGCTCCGATTTCCTTCATGGCGTCTTCAATGGAGCGGACGCAATGTTGGCAGGACATTCCTTCTACGTTCAGCACCGTTTTTTGCATGGGGTGACCCTCCTCCGAATTTTTCATCTCATGAGTTTGCGTACGGTCACAAGCAATTCGTCGATTACCGCCGAATCGCCCTCTTGAATGCGCTCGACGACGCAGCTCTTCATGTGGTGTTCCAGCAACAGCTTGCCCACGCTGTTCAGAGCCGATTGGATAGCTGCCAATTGGTTCAGGACATCGTCGCAGTACGTATCCTTCTCGATCAAGCCTTTGACTCCCCGAACCTGTCCTTCGATCCGGTTGAGCCGGGTGAGCAGATCCTTCTTTGTCTCCTGCGAATGGTGGCTCTTGCGGGTGCTTGTTTCGGTCGCGCAGTGAGCGGCATTTGGTTCAGACGTCGACATGCCGGCAGCCTCCTTTCGCTTTAATGATATTATACCCCCACAGGGTATGTCAAGGATGTTTGAGGAAGGCTTGTCCCCTGCGGGAACAAACCGCTTCGCCGGCCTTGTCCCCAAGGACGGCTTTGCCGGAAATACGGATGGAGACGGCGTCCCGCTCTTATTTTATTCCGGCACGAAAAAGCGCCTTTCCGGGCGCTCTTCCTCACCTCATGCCGATTTTTCTTTTTAACAGGACGGCTTGTCGTTCCAGCTCCGCGATGTCGTTCTCCAGTCCCTCGTTCAGCTTCGCCAAACGGAATATTTCCCGCTCCGCCAGCGACAAATCTTTTGCCTTGTAAGCTTCGTATACCGCTTCTCCGATCCTTGACGTGTTGCGCTCCAGGTCTCTTTTTTTGCCGTAGATGGCCGTCGTCAGCTTCGCGACCTCCATCGTCTGCTGCGCTTTTTCTGCCGCGATGGACGCTCCAACCCTTAGCTTGTTCAAGAAATCCACGGTCCCTCGCTCCTTTCCCCTGCCACTAAGATATGAAAGAACCCCTTGTGTCATTCCTGGTCCGGAACCGGAAATATGAACGTTCCGAACGGGATGCCGCGAGTCCTCGCGTGCTGTCGTATGAAGTCCAGAACCGGACATCGCCTCTATTGGAGCTTCTTTTTCTACTGTTAATCTAAGCAGCATTTGGTCGCGAGGTTCATGGTTGAGGCGGTATCTCCCCCTTAGACCCCCATGCCGCTAATGCGGCACCAGCAGATGATGAAAATGGGCGAATGCGGTACAATATTCCTGCGGCTGGTGGAGGGAGGTCGTTGTTTCTTGGTGCTGCGAGCCCGACTCTTAGACGGA
>NZ_VCQZ01000019.1 GCF_005938195.1 Paenibacillus thermoaerophilus | reverse complement strand
AATCGTGAGTCTGTCATTCGACTCATCGGTGCCATTTTAATGGAACAGCAGGACGAATGGACAGTTTCGCACCGGTATTTCAGCAAAGAGTCCATGGCCAAAGTGGTTCAAGGAGAACAAGCCCTTTTAACGTCTGCTATGCTCTTGCAGAAATAAATATGAGTCACAAAGTAGAAATCGATTTTACACCACTTGACGGGACGCTATCGACTCCGGACTTTCCGCACTTCACTATCGTTTTTGCTCATCTCTTAATTAGATCACGTGTTTACCGTGGTCGTAGAAGTTGGAACATAATTTATTACTTCTAATACAATCGGCGAATCCGCCAAAATAGGTTCTCCTCCTGCGGGTACATTAATCACCAGTGAACCTACTGTAGTGGCTCCGGGAGTATAGGTTGAAATCCCCTGCATTTGCAACACACCGTTAATGTAAACATTATACATACTATTGTTTGTCGCCAATGCAGGAAGATCAGTTGCTGCTGCCCCGGTATCATCGAAAAAATCGGCAGTATCAATCGTCAATGTTGCACCCGCCGCGGTTTCACCAGTTGTTACGTAGAAAAACTTTTGTGGCGATGGAACCGTTTCAACTGTCGTTGTTGCCGTAACAAGTAACTTCATAAGTTGTAGTGCCATGATAACAAACCTCCTCATAAAATGTAATACAATAAAATCATATTCTGAATGAAGATGAACGTCAGGGCTAATCTTCAAGTGAATATACCTATTTTTTTCTCGATATGATAAATCCGATTGATTCAAGTATAATGGGGGTTCCTTTATAAATCGTTTGACCTGTCGAAATAATAGTTAACTCATCGGAATTTACGTGATATAACTTACCCTCTTGCAATGCTCCGTTAACGTACAAATTGAAGTAACCTTCTTGACCAAAGTCAATAAACTTGGCAACGGTTTCGCCTTTATCATCAACAAACTGATTGGGAAACAAAACTATTTTTTCTCCTGATAAATTAATGTCATGGGGTGCAACAAAAAAATATCTTCTTACTTTTGGTTTAACACCAATAAAAGGTTGTTTTTGTTGTTTTTGTTTTGGGCAAATAATATTTAAACGTTTTATTACGCAATTAATTTGGTATATTACTTTTTTTCTGCCTCTTCTCTTTCTACGCTTTGTAGGTTTAAAAAATTTACACTTTAATCTATTCTTTTTCGTCAATAATCCCACCTCTACTATGCATAAGTCTTGGAATAATTTATGCTTCTTTTTAATTTATGTTTTGGACAAAAGACCTAATCAAGGAACATTGGGTTGAGCATATAAGGAAACAACAAATAAGGCGCCAATTATAGACGCCTTCGAAAGAAACGAAAAATATTCAACTCAACTATGATTGATTAAATAAGCTGATTCCAAACATTAACAACATCTGATAAAGAAGGTTCAAGGGAAGCCCCATAATACTGTAAAAATCTCCTTCGATTTTTTCAATAAATACCGAGCCAATCCCCTGTACACCGTACGCGCCGGCCTTGTCGAGCGGTTCGCCGGTATTCACATACGACCGGATTTCTTCGTCGCTCATCGGATGAAACGTCACTTGGCTGACGGTGTGGCCCGCCGCGGCTTCCGGCCGGCCGGCAGGCGAATCCGGGACGATCCGGTATCGGCCGATGTCCCCGAAACGGACCGCCGTGCGGCCGTCGCGGCCGCCGAGCCCGAGAGCCTCCGATCGGACGCCGCCCGCGTCCAGCAGCGCGACGCCGGTATACACCTGATGCGTCCGGCCCTGCAGCAGCTTCAGCATGCGGAACGCGTCCTCGGCGTCCGCGGGCTTGCCCAACACTTGCCCGTCCAGCACGACGATCGTATCGGAACCGACAACCAGGCCCGTACGCCCCTCGCCGCGCAGCTCCCCGCATACGTGCAGCGCTTTGCGGATCGCCAGGGACTCGACGATCTCTTCCGGGGGCAAGCCCGGTTCCACCGATTCGTCCGCTCCGCTGGGACGAACTTCGAATTCCAGGCCGAGGCTGCGAAGCAGCTCCTGACGGCGAGGCGACGACGAGGCCAATACGATAGCGGGATTCGTGCTCATGCGGTCGTTGCCTCCTTTACAGCTTGCGGTAGATCCAGATCGCGGCGATCAAGCCAACGATCGCAATCAGGTTTAGTTTAAGCCGGATAAAGAAATCGTATTGCACGATCTCCAGATCCGCCTTCGGATGCCACTCGATGTCGGCCGCCGTCGTCAAAAACTTCAGCCCGGGCACGGGCGACAGCAGTTCCCCCGCAATCATGCCGGCCAACAGACCGAGCAGCAGGAAGACGATCAGCGTGAACGTGTTTTTCTTCATCGATCCCCATTCCTTACAGATGTTCGGCAGCGAATCTCATCATTTCCTCTTGGAAGAACGGCAGAGCCTCATGTCCGTAATCGGGATAAATGCGGTATTCCTTGGGCGCTTCGATATGATTATACGCGGCGAAACAGGTGGAAGGCGGGCACACCGTATCCTGCAGCGTAATCGCCATCAGCGTGCGGGCTTTGACCCGGGCCGCGTGGTTCATGACGTCGAAATAGCTGAGCGTGCGGAATACGTCGGCTTCGCGCTTCCTCTCCGGATCGAACATCCGGAACCACTTGACGATCTCGGGATACGGCCCCGCGCCGGCTTGCTCCACCGACCGGCGGAAGTCGCTCAGGAACGGATAGGCCGGCATCGTAATTTTCGGCCGGGCGTCGAGCCCCGCCACGGCGAGCGCCAATCCGCCGCCCTGGCTTCCGCCGCACACGCCGATCCGGGACGAGTCGATCTCCGGCAGACTGTCGGCCACATCGACCGCTCGCACGCTGTCCACGTACACCTGCCGGTAGTAATACGTTTTCGGATCGAGGATGCCGTACGTCAGCCATCCGGCAATGCCGCCCTGCGGATACACCGTCGAATCCGGCGTCTGTCCGCCCTGTCCGCGAACGTCCACGATGATCGCGGCCATTCCCAGGGTCGTCCAATGAAGCTGATCGACGGGAATGCCCCGGCTGCCCGTATACCCGTGGTAACGGATGACGGCCGGCACGGGATTATCGGTGGACGCTTCCTTCGGGCGAACGTACCAGCCGTGAATGACCGTGCCGTCCCCTCCGCGGTAAGTCAGTTCGAACAAGTCCGCCGTTTTATTCGGGAACGGATACGGCGTCAGCTTCACGTCGAGCGGCGTTTTCGCCGCCTCGGCCAATGTCTCCCTCCAGAACGAATCGAAATCCGGTTGAGCCGTCGACTCGGGCTTGTACTGCTTCAGTTGGTGCAATGGCCAGTCCACTAATGGCATTGGATTCAACTCCGTCTCATGATTGTTGGTTGATGGGCAGCTGATTTCGCCATATTTTCTTTTCCCATCTTATCAGAGCGCATCCGACTTTAAAAGAAAAACCCGATTCCGCATGGAACCGGGTTCGCCCATCAGTCCTTGAGGGCTTCCAGCATGGCGCGCTCCGCCAGCAAATACTGGACGACTCCGTTTTGAGCCTGCCACATCAGGGAAGCGGATGGATTTTTGTTGTACTGTTCGAGCGACTGAACGGCCGCGCTCAGGCCGGTGCCCATCTGCTGGAACAACGCCGCCTGCTCCTTCGGCACCTCGCCCGCGGCCGCCGTGGCGGCGGTCGTGTAGGCCTGGTGCGCCTGCTTCACGGCGGGCAGCGTGCTGTCGTCGAGCTTGCGCGGCGTCCCGGCTTCAAGCTGGAGCACGGACAGCTTCATGATCGAATCCGCAAGCCGCCCCCCTTGCGTAAACAACGCTTCCGCCCGCTGTCCGCTGTCGCTTCCCCAGCGCAGGCTCGTTACGGTCGGCAGCACCTGGGGCTTGATGGCGGTCTCCAGGACGCGTCCGTCGAGCAGCTCCCGCAGCTTCTGCGCGTCGTCGCGATTGGCCGCCACGCCGGAGTACACCACATTCATCGCGCCGGCTTCGACCGACGCGGCCAGCCCTTTCGAGTCGAGCTCCCGCTTCAGCGTCTCCGCCCCTTGCGCCGACGAGAAAGCGCCGGTCTGCAGCAGCACGTACGTACGGGCGGGCAGGTTCACCGACACCGCTCCGGCTGCGGAAGCGCCGGCCGTCTGCGGCCCTTGGCCGGTTCCGGCGGCCGTGCCCGTTCCCGCCGCCGTGCCGGAGTCGGTGCCGACTCCCGCCGGAATCGTCTTGTCTTCGCCGTCGCCGCCAAGCAACGCGAGCACGATGTACCCAAGCAGCACGCCGGTTAATACGGCTCCCGCCGCCGACGCGATAATACGCAGCCAGGGCATGCGGCCGAACCGCATCGTGCCGCCGTGGCCGCCTTCCACCAGCGGCCCTTCGATAACCGGCACGTGGTGCTCCGTCTCCGGATCGTCATACGGCGGATAACCCGGAGCGGACCGCTGTGCGCGCGGCCATTCCCGGTAATCGGCCGGGGCCGGATGACGGGGCGGCGCATGCTCCGCGTGCCATTCCCTGCGGTCCGGGTTCGGCGGCGGAAGCCGCTCGAACCGCTCGGCGCCGTAACGGCCGGAGCGCTCGTCGCGGTGCGGCCCGCGATCCCCTCCGCCGCGTCCGTCCTCTCCCGGCCGATAGCGGCCGTCCCGCTCCGCGCCGTGCGCCTGCGGTCCGAATGCGGCCGGCGGCCGATGCGGCGTCTCATAAGCCGAGCGGACTTCGGAGGAATTCCGGATCATGCGCTCGATGCTTAACGTATCCGACTCGTATTCCTCCGACCAGGCGCCGTAATCCCGGTTCGGACTTTCGATGCGGTAATCGCGGTACGTCTCGCCGGTCCGGTAGCCGCCGTTCTGCCCCGACGCTCTGCCGGAGCGGGCATAAGGCGCGTCCGGAACGCGATCCTCCGGTCTCCGTTCGCCATACGAGGTTGGCGGCCGGCGGTACTCGTCTTCCTCCCGGACGATCCGGTATTCGCCCGTCTCAAGCGGGACGACATTGCCTTTCCCCGCCCGTTCCCGGACCGGGTAATCGGCACGATGATCCCCGCCGTCGCGGAGCTCATCCCGCCGTTCCCTGTCCGCCCAATCGCCATCCCGGCCCTCCAGCCGTTCCCAGCCGCTTGTCTGCGTATCCGGCACGCGCCTGCCTTCGCCGTCAAACCGATATGTGATCCGCGCCTTGTTCATCCGCGCTCTCTCCCTTGTCCCATTGGTAGTACTACCCTATGAGGGAGAGGCGAGAATTATGCCGCAAAATAGGAGAGTGAACCTCATTCCGTCAATCGACCAAATATTGAACGTGCAGATCGATGTCTTCGGCCAGCTTCCATTCGCCTGCGGCGTTTTTCTTCAGCTTGTACACCGTGTCCAAATGGAAATCCGGAATCAGCCGCTGGCCGCCCGTCAGCTTGCTGAATTGATGAAGCCGTACCCACGCTTCCCCGTCCTCGTACCGGATAATGGAAATGTCGCTGTATTCGAACTGAAGATCCATCAGAGCGCCAAGCTGCTTCGCTTGCGCGAACAATGTCTCTTTATTGGGATATTCGTCGTGGTACATGGACTCGTACGCGACCCAATCCTCCTTCTCCGAAGCGATGCGGAATTGCTCCAGGAAGTTCTTGATCGCTTGTGCCTCCGCCGCGGGCACCGAGGGCTTCTTGTCCTCGTACAAATCGGCGTTCAAGAAGTCGACCGCGACGGTGACACTGTTGACGAGTTTCCAGGAACCGGATTCGTTGACGAACACGTGGCGCTGCGTCACCTGCTGGTCGGCCAACTCGTCCGGACCTTGCACTTTTTTCGCGAGCGTCACCGCTTCGGCGACCGCCTGGTTGCCTTCGGCTCCCAACAGCTTGAAATCGACCACTTCGTAATCCATGTCGGTCAAGGCGAACGTCCGGCCAAACAACACGCTTGCTTCGGCGTACACCGGAGACGATTCGGCGATCGTGCTCAGCACGCCCGCCTTGTCCTCGTCTTCGGTATATTGAATATGCAGATCGTACAAGCTGCCCAGCACATGCTCCAGATCGCCGATATCGACTCTGCGCTCGTAGCCGATCCAGTTCACCTGCTGATCCGCCGTCTCCCCGACCATCCGGAGCGGGACAAGCGTCGTATCGTTTTCGATGCGTGCCGCCTGCTCCAGCTTCACTTCCTTGCCGTTGACCTTGGCGACGTCGCTGCCGATCGTCAGCACGATCTCCAAACCTTCCTTCGTTCCCGTTACGGTCCGGGTCTCCCCATCCCAGTCAACCTTAAAGCCCAGCTTCTCGAAAATCGGGCGGAACTGCACCAGCGTCGTGCCTTCCACCAACAGCGGCTGCGTTTCGAATTCCAATCGCTCCCCGCCAACGTAGACGGACAGCGGCTTGGGCTCGTCCGACTCGGCCGCGAACGCCGGTACCGCCGTCGCGACGGCCGTCGTCATGGCGATCACTCCCGCCAACGCCTTGCGTTTCCAATTCGATTTCATGTTCAGACAGCTCCTCTCTCCATTTCGCGATATGAAGGCCTTCTATGTCATGCACATGGGCCAGCCTATAGAGTATACGAATTTCCAAATGTTAGGTTCCGGGATTTTTCCAGATTTTTTTACGGGCCGCCTCAAGTGCAAATGTACCACAAAATATGAACAGAAGGGCGCTTCAAGGCCGAATCCGCTCGCATGAAGTGTATTTTTGCATGGATGGAGCCGACTTCGGCTCCGCAATGAATTTTTTCGTGTCATTTTGCATTTGGAGGAGCGGCCTCCGCCTTTTGCCGAACAAGCCTCAGCCCCCCGTGCTACCGGATCGCTCGGCCGCTCCAGCCGAACGAAGCCGAATCAACGAGTTCAACGAACAGCTCCCCCATATTTTCCGGCGAGATCCCTCGGAACGCCGCCTTGCCGACCGGCCTTCCGGAGCGATCGGCTCCGATGTTGCCATACCATCGGTATCTCCCCTCTCCCTGAAGCTCGCTTATAAAAAAGACCCGCCGCAAGGCAGGTCTTCTTCGACATTCTCCGTCCGCTTATTCCGCCGCCCAGGTCCAGATGCCGTCGGCCCCTTTGGTCAGCTTGCGGCCGGGCACGTTCACGGCGAACGATTCCAGATCGACATAGTTGACTCCGTCCACGAGCAGCAGCCCCTCTCCGCCCGAGACGAACGATGCCCGCACGGGACCGGTCAGCTCGATGCGCCGCGTATCCCCGTTCCAGCGAACCTCCGAGCCCAGCAGCGCGGCCACCGTGCGCAGCGGCACGTAGACGCGGCCGTCGCGCACGATCGAAGCCGATGCTCCGCCGCCGCAGTCGACCGTCTGGATTCGGCAGACGCCCGCTCCGGCGGTCAGCGACGGCGAGCCGACGCCCGCCGCGCGAAGCGCCTGCGCCGTCTGCGCGCCTTCTCCTTCCGTCGTGAGGTCTGGTTTGATGCCTACCCCTTGAACGGGATGTTTGCCGGGAGTCAGATACTCCTGTACCGTAACCTTCAGATATCCCCCGTTCGACGGCAGGGCGAACACTTGCTGGATCACGCCTTTGCCGTAGGTTTTCGACCCGGCGATCTGGGCGATGCCATGATCCTGCAGAGCGCCGGCCAGCACTTCGGATGCGCTCGCGGTGCCGCCGTTCACCAGCAGCGTCACCTTGCCCTCGAATTTGCTGCCGTTCTCGATCCGGATGGGGCTCTCGACGCCGTCCTTGTCGCGGATGTACGCCAGCACCCCGCTCTCCATGAACCGCCCCGCCACTTGTCCGGCCGCTTCCAACAGTCCGCCGGGATTGTCCCGGAGATCGATCACCAGGGAGGACAGCTTGCCGCTTTTTTTCAGATCGGCCAATGCTTGGCCGACCTGATCGTCCGTTTTTTCGCCGAACGACAAGATGCGGATATACCCCGTGTCCTCCGTCAAGCGGGAGCTGTCCACCAACGGCAGCTCAAGCTCGTCGACGGCGATCGTGCGCTCCATCGTCCGGCCGTCTCGTTCGATTTGCACCTTGACGTTGTCGCCTTTTGTCCAGCCGCTCGTCAGTTGGTTCAGATTGTCCACGGTAACGGCCGTGCCGTTGATCGCCTTCAGCACGTCTCCGGGTTGCAGCCCCGCAGCTTCCGCCGGGGAACCCGGGAGCACTTCGCTGATCGTAACCGGACTTCCCGCCTGGCTCGACAGGACGACGCCCATCCCGACCCATTGCCGGGAGATGGAGTCCATAAACTTTTTGAACTCGGTCTCGGACATATAAGACGTATAAGGATCGTGCAGCGAATCGATCATGCCGCGAATCCCGGCCTGCAACAACTGCTCCTTGCCCGGCGCGCTGAGGTGAAGGTTATGAAGCATTTGAATGATTTCGTCAAGCTTCTTGCTTTCGGCCGATTCCGCCGATACGGCGGCCGGCACGGACGTCAGCAGAACGAGGGACAACAGTCCCGTCCTCCACCAGGCGCGTCCGCGTTTGCGACTCGTGCTGCTCATAATGGCGCGATAACTCCTCTCGACTGTGCCCAAAATTTAGAATGGCAATACTACCAGCTTATCACAGTTTCAGAAGAATTGTAACTCCATCCGATCGGATCGATTTCTCCCTGCGCCGCAAATAAAAACGGCACAGCCTCTCCCGGGAGAGCCGTGCCGTTATGTTCCGTTCTGAACGGGCCGTCGCCCAAGCGGACGGACGGAGCGGACGAATCTCATTCCTGTCAGGACTCTCCCTCCTCCCGTTCCTTCAAAAGCTGGGCCAGCCGGTGCGAGACCTTCCAGATGTCGCCCGCTCCCATCGTCAGCACGAGGTCGCCGCTGGCCACCCCGTTCGCCAATACGGACAAAATCTCCTCCTTGCTCGGCAAATACCGGACGCGGGACTGGCCGCTCGCCCGGATCCGTTCGGCCAGCATGGCCGAATCAACCCCTTCGATGCGCCGTTCGCCCGCCGGCGAATAAATATCCGTGAGCAGCACTTCGTCGGCCCCGCCGAACGCGCCCCCGAACTCGCTCATCAAATAATACGTCCGTGTGTACCGCTGCGGCTGAAATACCGCCCAAATGCGTCGGCCGGTCGCGCGCGCCGCTTCGATGGTCGCCTCGATCTCCGTCGGATGATGCGCGTAATCGTCGACCACCAGCACGCCGCAAGCCTCGCCCACGACCTGAAAACGGCGCTTGGCGCCGCGGAAATCCCGTATCGCCTCGGCGAACGGCGCAAACGCCACTCCCGCCTCGCGGCAGGCCAAATAGGCCGCCAACGCGTTGTACACGTTATGCCGGCCCGGCACGAACAACTCGATGCAGCCCAGACGGCTTCCTCTCGACCATAATTCGAACGAAGCGCGCCTGTCCCCAAGCCGGACTTCGCGCGCCTCCGCTTCCAGCTCCGGCCGGCACGGACCGCCGCCCGGCGCTTCCATGCCGTAACGGAGCACCGCCGCCTTGCGTGTCCGGTCGGCCAACTCGCGGGCATACGGATCGTCGACGCAGACGACCGCCTGGCCGCCGGGCTTCACATGGGACAAATACTGCTCGTACGCGGCCCGCAACTTGGCGAAATCGCCTTCGTAATTTTCGAGATGGTCCGCTTCGATGTTCGTGACGACCGCAATCTGCGGCCGGTATTGCAGAAACGAGCCGTCGCTCTCGTCGGCCTCGGCGACGACGTATTCGCCGCGGCCGGCTCTGGCGTTGCTCCCTACGTTCAACATTTCTCCGCCGATCAGGTAAGTGGGGTCGAAGCCGCTTCGCTCGAGCACATGCGCGATCATCGACGAGGTCGTCGTTTTGCCGTGCGCGCCGGCCACCGCGATGCCCTTGCGGGCGTTAAGCAGCCTCGCGAGCATCTGGGAGCGGTGCAGCGTCGGAATGTTCAGCCGTTCCGCCGCCGACAGCTCGACGTTGTCTTTGGACAACGCGGTGGAGTACACCACCATGTCCGCTCCCCGCACATGCCCCTCGTCATGTCCGATGAATACCTGGGCGCCACGCGCGGCGAGTTTGTCCGTCAGTTCCGCCCTCGCCACATCCGAACCTGTCACCCGAAAGCCCATTTCCAATAGCACCTTGGCGATGGCACTCATGCCGTAACCGCCTATGCCGATAAAATGAACGCGCTCCGTCGCCCCATTCACCTCATCCGTCACCAGCCTTTGTCGGAATCTCGGCGGCCCAGAAGCCGGGAGCGCACGTCGGATATCATATACAGCGTTCCCGTTACGACCGCAAGATCTTCCTCTCCGGTCAGCCGCTGCAGCCGATCAAGCGCTTGCTTCCAATCCCGTTCGACCGTCACTTCTACCGCAAGACCCAGACGCGCCGCTTCCTCGCGGGCCAGCTCGGCCAGCGCCTCGGCGCTCATGGCTTTCCGGAACTCCGGCTCCGTGACGATCAACGTATCCGCTAAAGGCAGTATATGCCGGAGGAAGCCGGAATGTTTTTTGGTCTCCAGCATCCCTAACATTACGTTCAGCTTCCGGTACCCGTATACGCCGCTGCGCAAGGCGGCCGCCAGCGTCTCCGCCCCTTCGGGGTTGTGCGCCCCGTCCAGCACGATGCGCGGCGAACGGCTCACGGTTTCCAGACGGCCCTTCCATCTGGCCGCCTGCATGCCGGCGCGCAAATCCTCGTCCTCCACGATCAAGGCGTAGTATTGGCGCAGCACCTCGAGTGTCATCAGCGCGACAGCCGCGTTTTTCATCTGATGGGGTCCGTTCAGGCTGATATGCACGTCG
Source organism: Paenibacillus thermoaerophilus (assembly GCF_005938195.1). Lineage (GTDB taxonomy): Bacteria > Bacillota > Bacilli > Paenibacillales > Reconciliibacillaceae > Paenibacillus_W > Paenibacillus_W thermoaerophilus. The sequence continues at coordinate 57,753 of NZ_VCQZ01000019.1, read as the reverse complement.
GGTATGGCGCGGAACGGCCCCTCGAACGTAAAGACCTGATCGTCCAGCTTGACGCTCTGCGGCTCGGCCCGGAACTCTCGGCCGAGGGCGTAGACGGTCGCTTTGCGCGATTTGGCCGTCTCCTCGATCACCCGGAACGCCTCGGGCTGTTCCACCGCGGTGACGAGCGGCACCCCCGGCTTGATGATGCCGGCCTTCTCCGCCGCGATCTGTTCCAGACTGTCGCCGAGTATTTCCTGATGGTCGTGGCCGATATTCGTAATCACGGTGATAACCGGCACGACGATATTCGTGGAATCGAGCCGTCCCCCCAGCCCCGTCTCCCAAACGACGTAATCCGGGTAGCAGACCGTCGCGTAATAGAGAATCGCCACGGCCGTCGTAATCTCGAACATCGTGGGCGCGCCGAGCTCGGACGCCTCCAGTTCGTCGGCCAGCGGCTTCACCCGGTTGATCAGCGACAGCATCGTGCCGTCGTCGATATCCTCAAGATTGTACTGCATGCGATTGTTGAACCGCTCCAGAAACGGCGACGTAAACGTGCCCACGTCGTACCCGCATTGGCGCAGCACCTGCGATAAATAGGCGCATGTCGAGCCTTTGCCGTTCGTGCCCGCGACATGAATGAACTTGAGCCGCCGTTCCGGATGCTCCAGCCGCTCCATCATCCATTCCATTCGTTTCAGCCCGGGCTTGATGCCGAACGACTGGCGGCCCGTCACCCATTCGACCGCCTCTTCGATCGTGCGGAACTGTCCTTGTGCCTGTTCTGTTTGTGCCATCGCCCATGCCCTCCGCATATCCAATCTTTTCATCCGGCCCCCGCCGGGGAACCGGTCTTCCGCCGTCTGCGGCAAAAGGGAGCGCCGCTTCGGACACTCCCTTCATGATCCAACAGTCGAATCGCTTGCGCGAACCGCGAGTTGCCGGCTTATCCCCGCAGCTCGGCGATCCGCGCCAGCACTTTATCGCGTTTCTCCGTATAATCGGCTTGCTTCGCCCGCTCTTCCTCGATGACCTTGGCCGGCGCTTTGGCGAGAAACCCTTCGTTGGCGAGCTTCTTCGCGACGCGCTCGACCTCGGCGTTGAGCGTGTTCAGCTCCTTCTCCAGCCGCGCGATTTCCTGCTCGATGTCGATCAGGCCCGCCAGCGGCAAATACAGCTCGGCGCCCGTCACGACCGCCGTCATCGCTTTTTCCGGCGTCGCCAGCTCCAGGTCGATCGCCAGCGACGAGGTGTTGCAGAACCGCTGCACGTAACCGATGTTGGCTTCGAGAATCGCCTTCCATTCCGCGTTGCCCGGCTTGATGAGCAGTTCGACTTTTTTGCTCATCGGCACGTTGACTTCGGCCCGGATATTGCGGACCGCCCGGATGACGTCCATCAGCAGGTTCATCTGCTTCACCGCGTCAGGCGCTTCGAAGCGGGCTTCCGGCTGCGGCCACGGCGCGAGCATAATCGTGTCGCCCTCGTGCGGCAGATGCTGCCAGATTTCTTCGCTGATAAACGGCATGAACGGGTGAATCAGCCGCAGCGTGCGGTCGAGCGTATAGGCAAGCACGGATTGCGTGCGTTTTTTGGCGGCCGCGTCGTCGCCGTAGAGCGCCAGCTTCGCGAACTCGATATACCAGTCGCACAGATCGTCCCAGATGAAGTTGTACAGCGCGCGTCCCGTCTCGCCGAACTCGTAGCTGTCGAGAAGCCGCGTCACTTCCGCCGCCGTCTCGTTCAGCCGGTGCAAAATCCAGCGGTCGGCCGTGCCGAGCTCGCCGCTCAGATCGATATCCTCGTACGTGAAGCCGTCGAGATTCATCAGCACGAAGCGGGACGCGTTCCAGATTTTGTTGGCGAAGTTGCGCGCCTGTTCGACGCGCTCCCAGCGGAAGCGCAGGTCTTGGCCCGGCGTGCTGCTGGTCGAGATCATGAAGCGCATCGCGTCCGCGCCGTATTTCTCGATAACGTCGAGCGGATCGACGCCGTTGCCGAGCGATTTGGACATTTTCCGGCCTTCCGCATCCCGCACGAGACCGTGAATGAGCACGTCCTTGAACGGAATTTCGCCGGTGAATTCCAGGGCCGTGAAGATCATGCGCGCGACCCAGAAATAAATGATGTCGTAACCCGTCACCAGCACGTCCGTCGGGTAGTAGCGCTTCAGGTCCTCGCTGTCGTTCGGCCAGCCGAGCGTCGAGAACGGCCACAAGCCGGAGCTGAACCACGTGTCCAGCACATCCTCATCCTGGCGGAGATTCGCGCCGGAGCACTTCGGGCAGGCCGAAGGGTCATGCGACGAGACGACGATCTCGCCGCAATCGCCGCAATACCAGGCGGGAATGCGGTGGCCCCACCAGAGCTGGCGGGAGATGCACCAGTCGCGGACGTTCTCGATCCACTGCAGATACACTTTCTCGAAACGTTCCGGCACGAAGTTTACGCCCTTGCCGGACTTCTGCGCTTCGATGGCGCGCTCCGCCAGCGGCTTCATCGACACGAACCACTGCGTCGACAGGTACGGCTCCACGACGGCGCCGCTGCGCTCGCTGTGGCCGACCTGATGCACGTGCTCCTCGATTTTGACGCAGACGCCCTGCTCCTTCAGGTCCGCAATCAGTTTTTTCCGGCACTCGAACCGGTCCAGTCCGGCATACGGCCCGGCGTTTTCGTTCATCCGGCCGCTCTCGTCCATCACGAGAATTTGCGGCAGGTTGTGGCGCAGGCCGACCTCGAAGTCGTTCGGATCGTGCGCCGGCGTAATTTTGACCGCGCCGGAGCCGAATTCCTTCTCGACGTATTCGTCGCCGACGATCGGAATTTCACGGCCGATCACCGGCAGCACAAGCTTGCGGCCGATCAGGTGTTTGTAGCGCTCGTCCTCCGGGTGCACCGCAACCGCCGTATCGCCCAGCATCGTCTCCGGACGCGTCGTGGCGACGGTGATATGGCCGCTGCCGTCCGCCAGCGGGTAGTTGAGGTGGTACAGCGCGCCCTGCACTTCCTTGTATTCGACCTCGATGTCCGAGAGCGCCGTACGGGCGACCGGGTCCCAGTTGATGATCCGCTTGCCGCGATAAATCAGGCCCTTCTCGTACAGCTTGACGAACACTTCGCGGACGGCTGCGGACAGCCCTTCGTCCAGCGTGAACCGCTCGCGCGAGTAGTCCAGCGAAAAGCCCATTTTGGCCCATTGGTCGCGGATCGTGTTCGCGTACAGCTCCTTCCATTCCCACACCTGCTCCAGGAACTTCTCCCGCCCCAGATCGTGGCGGCTGACGCCTTTCTCCTCGCGCAGCTTCTGCTCGACCTTCGTCTGGGTGGCGATGCCGGCGTGGTCCGTGCCCGGCAGCCACAGCGTGTCGCAGCCTTGCATCCGCTTCGTCCGGACCAAAATATCCTGCAGCGTGAAGTCGAGCGCGTGCCCGATATGAAGCATGCCCGTTACGTTTGGCGGCGGAATGACGATCGTATACGGCTTCGCGTCCGGACGTTTGCCCGCCTCGAAATATCCGTTGTCCCGCCAAAATTTGTACCATTTCGCTTCGGACGCCTTCGGATCGTACGTCGTCGGCATGGCGGCCGTCGTTTGTTTTTCTGTCATCGACACTACCTCCAACCTGGTTTTCCCGCAAAAATGCAAAAAAGCCCCCGTCGCAAAGGACGAAAGGCTGTCTTCCGTGGTACCACCTTTGTTCCGCGGCGCAGTCTCCGGCTTCCGTGGCGGAGCCGTTCGCGGCGCGGCGCTCGCGTGCAGATAACGGCTGCGAACCGGCCGATGTACAGGGCCGGGGATCGACCTGCCGATCCTCGCATCCGTTCCATCCGGCGACTCCAGGGCGACCTTCGGCGCGCGGTATCCTGACGGGTCTCGCAGCGTCACGCGGTGTCGTGACGACCCGACTCTCTGCAACAGGTTTCGCCGCCTACTCTTCCCGATCTTCGTCTTTGACGCCAAGCTTGCTTGTATTCTATATCATAGCCTGTCGGACGGTTGCCGTCAACTTTTGCCGCCGGGCGCCCGTTTTTCCCGGATCAAAACGAAAACGCCCGCCGCCGCAAGGCCAACGGGCTGACCGCGAGCTTCCGGGTCCGCCGGCCCGCGCTCACGGAATATATAAAATTTGCCCTTCCTCCACGTGTGAGCTCGACAGTCGGTTGAACAGCGACAATTCCTGCGGCTTCAACTGGTATTTACTGGCGATCGAATCGAGCGTGTCTTCCTTCTGAACGATGCACAGGCGGAGCTTGCGGAACCGATGCGGTTCCTCCCGGCCGGACAGGAACAGTTTTTTCCATTCGACCGATCCGACCGGGGGTTGCGCCGGCTGCGGTACGGCTCTCTCGTCGGCCGAAGGCGCCCGCGCCAGCAGCGCTTTTAACTCCCGGCTGCCCGGAATCGCGTGTTTCACGGGAACTTCCGGTTCGGCTTCCGCTGCCGGTTCCGCAGCCGCCGGGATTTCGCGTTCCCGGAACGGGGCCGGCTCCCGGCTCGGCGCCGGATCGGCGGCGGCGGGTTCCGTTTTGGGCTTCTCCGGGAGCTGGTGAAGATAAACCTTCGGCTCTTCTCTGGCGGGAGCGGAGGCCGGTGCGGACGCGGGTTCGGGTGCGGGCTCGGGCTCGGAATCGGACAGCTCCGGCTCCTCCGCGGCATCCGGCTCCTCGGGAAGCTCCTGCGCGAGCGAGACGTCCGCTTCCTCCCTGGACAGCTCCCAATCGGGCTCCGCCTCGTCTTCGCCCCTAACCTCTTCCGGCTGGGTCTCTTCGGCGGTCCAGCTCAAGTTGCCGGCGTTCGCGTGCTGCGGCTCCTCGGACGGCCAGACCAAACCGCTAATGTTCGCCGGTTGCGGCTCCTCGGACGGCCAGACCAAACCGCTAATGTTCGCGTGCTGCGGATCGTACGGCAGCGGCTGGGCCTCCGGTTCACGCGCCTCGCCATACGGCGGAAAAGGCGGAGGCGGACTCCACCAGACCGGATTGACGGGCTGCGGAGGCCTGGAGGAAGCGTCAAACGGAGCAAACGGATCGACCGGTTGGTAGGGCGTGATCGGCGCGGGCTGCGATTCTCCCCGCTGCACGTCGTAAGGCGAAAACGAGGAGTCGGGCTGGAAAGACGGCGGGCCCGGCTGCAGCGGGAACGTCTGCGGCGGATCGGGCTGGTGAATGAACAATACTTCCTCTTCTTGCCAGGTTTCCTGCGGTCTCGAATCGGTCAGCTCGATTCCGCTCAAGGACAAGATGCCGGTTACGTTCAGGCTTCGATTCGTGACCAGATCGACGTCGAAATTTTCGATCTCGACGCTGATCGATTCGAGCGAGGGAACCCGGCTTAACGGCAGCGTAATCTCGACCGGAATCTCATGCGCCAGCGGCACGGCGGATCGGGCTTCCCGCTGCGAGTAATACCGGCCGGACAATACCAGTTTGCCCTGGACGACGGCCTGATCGTCCTTCACTTCGACCTGGATGTCGGGCGAGAGTTCGATTTCCTCGAGCTCGTGGATCCCGGAAATATCTTCGTCCAAGTGGACGCGTTCGTAAATGTCGAACCGCAATCCTGAAGGCTGTTCGCTCACGAAAAGGGTCCTCCTTTCACTTTGATCCGGATTAGGGATTTCTGGCGATGTTCCCTAATATATATGGGAGGCCCGGCCGGAGCATGCTTGTTTTTTCAACGCCGCGCCTCGCGCCCGCGCAAAACTTGCAGGAGGCGGCCGATATCGTCGGGAATCGGCGCTTCGACCGCGATCTCGCCTTCGAACGGATGCGGAAAGACGAGGGAAATGCCATGCAGCGCCTGCCTGCGGATCAGGTCGGCGCTTCCGCCGTACAACACGTCCCCGAGGATCGGATGGCCCGCGTGGCTGGCGTGAACCCGGATCTGATGCGTACGGCCCGTCTCCAGCTTCAGCTCGATCAGGCTCGCGCCGGAGGCCGGGTAGCGCTCAAGCACCCGGTACCGCGTCAAGGCGGGATCGCCGCCGGGCGATACGCGGCGGCGTTCGGGCCGATGCCGGTCGCGGCCGATCGGCGCGTCCCAGGTTCCCTGGGGCGGACGGGGCACGCCCGCCACCACCGCGACATAGCGGCGGTCCACCTCCTTGTCGCGCAGCCGGGCGTCCCACCAGCTTTGCGCCCAGTCGTTTTTGGCGTACAGCACCGGTCCCGACGTCTGCTCGTCAAGACGGTGGATATGCCGGACGCGGGTCGGTTCCCCCGCCGCGATCAAATAACCGGCCATCCGGTTGGCCAGCGTATCGGTCTGCTCCGGATAGGCGGGATGCACCGGAATGCCGGGCGGCTTGTTCGCGACGAGGCACAGATCGTCTTCGTACAAAATTTCCGGCATGGTCCAGCTCGGCTCGAATTGCGGCGCCTCGTCGTCATACAGCAGGAGCGACAGGCGTCCCCTCGAGACGGACACCCCTCCTTGCCTCAGCAGCGCGCGCCACAGCTTCGGGGACATGTCGAGCGGCGGCGATTCCGGAACGGTTCCCGCCTCTCCCTCGTATTCGAATTCCAGCCATCTGCCCTTGCGTTTCCATTTTCGCTTCAAATTCCCTTCTCCTTTCGCCCCTTCTGCCGTTTTCATCGTTCTTTTCATATGTTATATTTTTGCTCGTAGTTCCATTTTCATAGAAACGCAACGGGAGAGAACGAGCTTGAGTAAGACATCGGCGATATGGTCGGCGCTCCTCCGGCATATGGCCGGTTGGAGCATATGGAAGAAAACCGCTTTTGCGTTTGCGGCTCTTGTATTCGGCACGTCCACTTTTATGTATTTTACCTCACCGGGCTACGCCGCGCGAATGTGGATCGCGGAGACGGTCATCACGACGCAGCACCGGGAATGGGCCTGGATCGTCGTAGGCGCCAAAAAACGGGATGAGATGGTGCTCAAGAAAAACGAGGAGATCGAACGTTCCGGCCTCGAACGGCAGGACCTGAGCCTCATCCATCACAACCGGTCTTTGCGCAGCGCGGACGAGCTGGTCAAGGTCGAGGACATCTCGGGCAAGTATTGGAAAGGGAAAAAGATGTACGTCTACGATCCGACCGCGATCCGGGTCATGGTTCCGAACAAGCCCGGGGAAGGCGAGCGGATCAGCTCGATGGTCGAGCGCACCGGGGCGGTCGCCGGCATCAACGGCGGCGGCTTCGTCGATCCGGACGGGCTCGGCAACGGGTTCGCCCCGATCGGGCTGATCATGTCCGGCTTCGAAGCCATCTACACGGACGCGGCTCCGGACACGCCCCAGTTTATTGTCGGCTTCACGGCCGAAGGGACGCTGGTTGTCGGCAAGTACAGCCTGAACGAGCTGAAGAGCATGAATGTGAAGGAAGCCGTATCCTTCCTGGCTCCCCGCATCATCGCCAACGGCAAAGGGCAGATCGTCGGCGACGGCGGCTGGGGACGCGCTCCCCGCACGGCGATCGGCCAAAGGGCCGACGGCACCGTCATCATGGTCGTCATCGACGGCCGGCAGACGCACAGCATCGGGGCGACCTTGCGCGAAGTGCAGGATCTGCTGCTGGCCGAAGGCGCGATTAACGCCGGCTTCCTGGACGGAGGCGCCTCCTCTGTGCTCGTGACTCGGTTCGGCGACAAGGCCGTCGTCGAGAACAGCCCGTCCAGCCGGTACGGCGAGCGGAGGCTGCCTTCCGGCTTCCTCGTATTTGCCGATCCCGATTCAGTCCAGGCGACCCGCGTATGGGACGGCATCGACAGAATCGATCCCGGCGGCGCCCACGACCACCCCGATTACCAGCGGGAGCTGCAGGAGAAGAAGAAAAAAGCTTCGGCTTCGCCGAAGCCGTCCGCGACGCCTGCGCCGAAGCCCTCCTCCTCGCCGTCGGCCGTCACCGCCAAGCCGTCGGCGACCGCTCCGGCCGGCGGCGGATCGGCCTCGCCGGGAGCCGGCGCGGACGGACAGCCGACCGGAGGAACGGTTTCGCCCGCGGCGGCCGCCAGCGAGAAGCCCGGCACCCCTGCTCCTGCCGGGGAGACAAACCTGTTGACAACCCCGTCAGCGGCCCGGTGACGCCGCACTCGCGCAAACGGCCGGCTCCGATGATTAGGAGCCGGTCGTTTGCCGCTTTAACGAGCGGTCAGGCGCGTTTCCCGCCTGTTCGGGCGGCTGGCGGGGGCCGCGCATCCGGCGGCCGGCCTCGTTTGACCGAAGCGGCGGTTCTCTCGACGCCCGCCTTGCCGGACCAATGGGCTTGCTTTGCGGCAAGCGCAAGACCGGGGTCAGGCTGTTTGCGATATTTTTTATCGCTATGGCCGAAAAATCGCGGCCCCCTGCCCGCTTTAGCGATATAAAATATCGGTAAAGGAGCGGTTTCCCGTTGTTGGACGCCCATTTCTCGACGTTAGCGATATTCGGTATCGCTAAGCCAACACGGAAGCGGCGGTACGGCCGCCTTAACGATATTTTTTATCGGAAAATGAGGCCGTCGCCCGGGCCGGGGAAACGGAACGGTGCCGGAGCCGACAAACAAAGCTGTCTCTCCAGGTTCGTTCACGACCGTGCGAGACAGCCCCGTTTGCCGTTCCGACGCGCAAAAAAGCGGTTCGGCCCGCTCCATGAGCAGGCCAAACCGCTTTTTTCGCATATTTACAAACCGGCCGCGACCGGTTCGCGATTCGTTTCCGTCTCCTGCTGGCGCTTCTGCCGCTGGTTCCCGCTCAGCGCGTAAGATTCGCGCGCCAGCTCGAACGGCAGGCACAGCGGCACGCCCGTGCGCGGGTCCGGCACGAGATCGGCCTCGATCCCGAACACCTCGCGGAGCACTTCCTGCGTCATGACTTCGGCCGGCGTCCCTTGGCTGATAACCGTGCCCTGCTTGATCGCGACCATATGCTGGGCATAACGCGAAGCGTGGTTGAGATCGTGCACGACCATGACGATGGTCCGATTCTGCTCTTTGTTGAGAAGCTCAAGCAGCTTGAGCACTTCCAGTTGATGCGCCATATCGAGGAAGGTGGTCGGTTCGTCCAGGAACAAAATGTCCGTGCCTTGCGCGAGAGCCATCGCGATCCAGGCGCGCTGGCGCTGGCCGCCGGACAGTTGATCGACCGGCCGTTCGGCGAAATCCGACATGCCGGTTACCGAGATCGCCCATTCGACCATCTCGCGGTCTTCCTTGGAGGCGGTGCCGAACCCTTTTTGATGGGGAAACCGTCCGTAACCGACCAGCTCGCGCACCGTCAACCCGTCCGGAGCCGTCGGGTTCTGGGGAAGAATCGCCAACTGCTTGGCGACTTCCTTGGTCGATTGCCGGTGAATCGATTTGCCGTCCAGGTAGACGTTGCCGCTCTTGGACTTCAGGATGCGCGCCATCGTCTTGAGAATCGTCGATTTTCCCGAACCGTTCGCCCCGACGAGAGCGGTAATCTTCCCATCGGGAATTGACAAGCTGAGATCCTTCACAATCGTGCGATCCCCATAGCCGATCTCGAGGCTCTCCGTGTACAACCGATTCATTGGCTTTCCCTCTTTCCTCCACAATCCTAATTGCGCTAATCCCTTCATTTACAATTATGATGATAATAGTTCTCATTATCAGATGTCAAGATGAAAATGTTCCTCATTTGTGAACAAAATGAAAGGCGGATGCCTCCGGCGTGTTTGCGCCTGAGGACATCCGCCCTAGCGCCGCGGCGGTTCCGCCCTTCTGCCCGCCATGTTCGCGCGGCATGACGGAGCCATCCGCAGCGGGCTTACAGCAGCTTCAGCGCTTGTTCGTGCGCTTCGATCGTCCGGTCGATATCCTCCTCGGTGTGCGCGGCGGAGATAAACATGCCTTCGAACTGGGAAGGCGCCACCGATACGCCGAGATCGAGCATCGCCGCGAAATAGCGGTTGAACTTGGACAAATCGCTGGTCTTGGCCGTCTCGTAGTTCACGACGCGCTCGCCGGTGAAAAACGGGCAAACCATGGAGCCGACGCGGTTGATCGTCATCGGCAGTCCCTTGCGCTCGGCATTGCCGCGGAAGCCCGCTTCGAGGCGTGCGCCCAGAGCCTCCAGGCGCTCGTACACGCCGGGCTGGCCGACCAGCTTCAGCGTTGTCAATCCCGCCGCCATCGCGAGCGGGTTCCCGGACAGCGTGCCGGCCTGGTAGATCGGTCCGCTCGGAGCCATATGCTCCATGATCTCCCGCTTGCCGCCGTATGCGCCGACCGGCAGGCCGCCGCCGATGACTTTGCCGAGGCACGTCAAATCCGGCGTAATGCCGAAGCGGCCCTGCGCGCAATGGTAGCCGACGCGGAAGCCGGTCATCACCTCGTCGAAGATCAGCAGGCTGCCGTACCGCGTCGTCAGCTCGCGCAGCCCTTCCAGAAAGCCCGGAAGCGGCGGCACGACGCCCATGTTGCCCGCTACCGGCTCGACGATGACGCCCGCGATCTGCTCCCCGAATTTCTCGAAGGCGAGCTTGACCGCTTCGAGATCGTTATACGGGACCGTAATCGTATTGGACGCGACGCCCTCGGGCACGCCGGGACTGTCCGGCAGGCCGAGCGTCGCCACGCCGGAACCCGCCTTGATCAGCAGCGAGTCGGCATGGCCGTGATAGCAGCCCTCGAACTTCAAAATTTTGCTGCGTCCCGTATATCCCCGGGCCAGCCGCAAAGCGCTCATCGTCGCTTCCGTGCCGGAGTTCACCATGCGGACGATCTCGATGGACGGCACCCGCTCCGCGACGAGCTTGGCCATCTCTGTCTCGATCAGCGTCGGGGCGCCGAAGCTGGTGCCGAGCTCGGCCGTGCGCTTGATCGCCTCGACGACCTCCGGATGGGCATGTCCCATAATGAGCGGGCCCCAGGACATCACATAGTCCAGGTAGCGATTGCCGTCGATATCGTAGACGTACGCGCCTTCCGCCCGCTCGACGAAGTAGGGCGTCAGCCCGACCGACTTGAACGCCCGCACCGGGCTGTTCACTCCGCCGGGAATCACCGTTTTCGCTTCTTCAAAGGCGGCGGCCGATCGGTCGATCGGCCGCTTCGAATTCGTAGCCATCTGATTCTTCACACCCATCGCTCGTAATGTAAGGTCTATAGCGATAGCATATCGGACGGCAGCGAAAATCGCAACCTTCCGCCATCGCGGCCGTCAATGCTTGGCCAGCAGCGGGTAATTCACGTGCGTGGGCGCCTCGATCAAAATCAATCTCGACGGCGCTTGCCCGGAAGCAGTGACGGCCGCTCGTTCCTCGCGGAGCGAGGAGCCCTGGAGCACCATAAAATCCGTCTCGCCGAACGGCTTCATGCCTGCCGCCGTTCCCTCGGCCGCCTCCCATGTCCATTGGCCTCCGCCGCGAATCGCCAGCGCCGCCAGGCTCCGCCCGGCGGGCAGCGCGAACTCGTACGTCTCTCCCGGCTCCAACGTCAGATCGAACATCCGGACATCGGACACCAGCCGAATGGGGGCCTCGCCGCCGATCACCGATTTCAGCGCATACCCCCGCTCCCGCCGGACGGGAAACTCCTCCGGCTCGTATTGCCGGTAGGTCGGCTTATGCAGCAGCGTCTCCCGCAAATTCGGCTCGAACCAGATCTGAAAAGCTTCCATGTCCGGGCCGATAAACCGCTCCTCGTGATAGACGCCGGACCCCGTCTGCATCACCTGCGCGCCCCCGGCGCCGACTTCGCTTCGCGTGCCCAGGGAATCGCCGTGGGCCGTACGGCCGCTGACGACGTAGGTGACGATCTCGAAGCCCTGATGCGGGTGAGGCGGAATGTATCCTTCCTCCTTTGCGAACGCCCACGACCAGTAGAACAGGGGGCCGACCCTCAGGACCGCTGATTTTTCGCCGGGGAATCCGACCGGCTTCCGCTCCGTGATCTTGCCTCCGTCGAATTGCCCCGTGCCCTGCTGTTCGCGCGTGTACAACGCTGCCTGCATGTCCGTCTCCTCCTTTATTTGCCGAAGCGGTCCTGGGCGAATTTGCCCAGCTTTTTCAACAGCCCGATCGCCTGCTCGCGCTCCTCCTGCGTCAAGCCGGAGAGCACTTCCTCCATCGCGGCCCGGTGCCGCGGAAATACCTCCTCCAGAAACGCCCGGCCTTCGTCGGTAATTTCGGCATAGCTGACGCGGCGGTCCTCCTCGCACGGAATGCGCCGCACCCACCCGCGCGAGACCAGTTTATCGACGACATACGTAATATTGCCGCTGGACATCAAGATTTTCGTGCCGATCTGCTGCAGCGGCTGCTTGCCCTTGTGATACAGCAGCTCCAGAACGCCGAATTCCGTGACGCCCAGGCCGTATCCGCGGACGTCACGCTGCACGTGGGCGGCAACCCATTGGTACGCGCGGGATAGAACAACCAACAACTGCAAGGCATTGTTTTCATTATGTTCCAACCCGAATCCGCTCCCTTCCTGATGCAAATCTCAATATTAAGATATAGGGCACCCTCTTATTTTGCTCCAAGTTGTCCAAATAATCAAGGGACGGCGCAACTGCTTGGGGGCCCGCAGCCCGGCGCGCCACATCCGGCGCAACAAGGAAGCGGCGCCCGCCGACCGTACAGGCCGGCGAACGCCGCCATTCGTTCCGGGGCGGTCCCGGTTTATTGAGACGCAAGAAGCGCCTCCGCGGCCCGCTTGGCCATCTGCGCCGCCGCATCCCGTCCCTGGCGGATGCAGTCGGGCAGACCGACGCCCTCCAGGCCCGCTCCCGCGATCCAGACGCCGGGCAGCGTGCGAGCCATCGATTCCCGCACGTCGCGCAGCAATCCCAGATGGCCGACGCGGTACTGCGGCATCGACTGCGGCAGCCGCGTCACGTATGCGAACTCCGGCTCCGCCGTCAGGCCCATCACCTCGCGCAAGTCGCTCCGCACCCGGCGGACGATCTCTTCGTCGTCCATCTGCTGCCATTCCTCGCGCCCCGCACGGCCGACATAGGAGCGGATCAGCAGCTTGTCGCGCGGCGCCGTATGCAGCCACTTCGCCGAGGTCCAGGTCGCCGCCGTGATGAAGCGTCCTTCGGCCCGCGATACGACGAACCCCGACCCGTCCAACTGCCGGGGGGCGTCTTCCGCCTTCAGGCCGAGAATGACGTTTGCCACGGAGACGTACGGCGTCCGGCCCAGTTCGCCGACCCGCGAATCGTGCGGCGAAAGTAGCGAAGCGATCTCCCCGTTCGGCACGGCCAGCAGCACGGCGTCCGCCTCCAGCGTCTCGCCGTTGCTTAGGCGCAGCGCGTAAGTGAACTTGTCGTCCCCTTCGGCCCGCGCCTTGCCGATCGCGTCCACGCGAACGCCCGTCGTCAGACTGCCCGCCAATTCGCGCTCCAGCGCTTCGACCAGCGAGCCCAGGCCGCGGCGGAACGTCAGGAACATTGTGCCGCGCAGCCGTTCGGGCAGCGGCGACGGGGCCGCCTGCGCCCGCAGGGAAGCCGCCATGCCCCGGATGAGACTGCCGTGCTCCAGCTCCGCCTGCCGGAACTGGGGAAACGTCGACTGCAGGCTCAGCTCGAACGTATCTCCCGCGTAGATCCCGGCCAGCAGCGGCTCCGCGATATGCTCGAGCACTTCGCGGCCGAGCCGGCGCGTGAGGAAGTCGCCGAGCGATTCGTCGTCCGCCTCCGGCCGGCCGGGCTCGGCAGCGGACGGACGGGCCGGCGTAACGAAGTCCAGCGACGCCGTCAGCTTGCCCGCCTCGGACACGAGTCCGCTTTTCAGGAACGACGCCCAGTCCGTCGGAATGCCGAGCACGAGTCCCGGGGGCATCGGGTGGAGCTGCCCGCCCTTGAGGATGTACGTTTTTTTCGCCTCCGGGTTCGTGCCGGTCAGCTCGTCCTCCAGCCCGAGGTTTTTCGCCAGCTCCCACATCGGCAGCTTGCGGGCCAGGAATGAATCGGGTCCGCGTTCAATGACGAAGCCGTCCTTGCGCAGCGTATCGATTTTGCCGCCGGGCGAGCGGGCCGCGTCAACAACCGTCAGCCGCAGCGGCACGCCCAGCCGCTCGCATTCTTTTTTCAGATAATAAGCGCCGCTCAAACCTGTCAGACCCCCGCCGACCACGACGGCCCGCAGAACGCCAGTCCCATTTCCCCGAGTCATGTCGATCACCCCATCGTCAGCTTTGCGTACACTTCGTCGCTTAACGCTTGCATATACAACGGGTCCGTATTGAGCGAAGCGGTTCTCGCGAACTCAAGCCCAAGCTCGGCGGCAAGTCCGGCCGCCTCGATATCCAGATCGTACAGCACCTCCAGATGATCCGAGACGAAGCCGACCGGGCATACCAACAGCCGCTTGACGCCTTCCGCCGCCAGCATGCGCATCGTGTCCAGCAGGTCCGGCCCCAGCCAAGGCTCGTTGGTCGCTCCCGCGCTCTGCCAGCTAAACTGCCAATGCTTGACGTCCGCCGATTCGGCTACCGCCCGCGAGGTCTCCATCAGTTGATCCACGTACGGATCGTTCATCTGCAGAATCCGTTCCGGCAAGCTGTGCGCCGTAAACAAAACCCGCACGTCATCCTTCGCCCCCGAACCGAACGCTTCCAGCGAAGCGGTCACGCGTTCCGACAGCGCCCGAATCAACTTCGGATTCAGATGGTAGCTCTCCACGCAGTCGAGCCGAACGCCCGCTTCTTCCGCCGAGCCTTGCGCCCGCTTGACGTAGCTCCCTACGCTCATGACGGAGTAATGCGGGGCCAGCACGATGCCGATCGCCCGCTTCACGCCGTCGGCGGCCATCGCCTTGACGCCGTCCTCGACAAATGGGTAGGCGTGCTTCATGCCCTGATAACATTTAAAAGAAAATTCCGGATGCTCCCTGTTCAGCGTCGCCTCCAGGTCGGCCACCTGCCGGTTCGTATTCTCCCGGAGCGGGAATACGCCGCCGACGATCGCCTCGTAGCGGGCGGTCAGCTCCGCCAGTTGTTCCGGAGAAGGCTTGCGGCCCCGGCGGATGTGCGTATAATACGGTTCGATCTGCTCCAGGCTCTCCGGCGTGCCGTAAGACATCACCAATACGCCTATCGTTTCCTTGCTCATGCGTTCCCACCTCCTGCGGCCGCGCCGTTCGCGATGGCCTTGCGGGAATATTCGTGAATGTACGACGTCAGCTCCTTAAGCTTCTCCAACGAGGCCTCCGGGAACAACCCGTGGCCCAGATTAAACACGAAGCCCGGCTCCGCGATGCCCTCGTCGATAATCTGCCGGGCATACCGCTCGATAACCGGCATCGGAGCCGTCAGCACCGTCGGATCGAGGTTGCCCTGAACCGCGTAACGGCCGCCGGTTCGCCTGCGGCCCTCCGTCAGCGTCACCCGCCAGTCGAGGCCGATCACGTCGCAGTCGAGCTCGCGCAACTCCGGCAGCAGTTCGCCCGAGGCAACACCCGGGAAGTAGATTTTCGGCTGCGGCAAATCTCTCAGTTCGGCAAAAATACGAGTGACGACCGGCAGCACGTATTCGCGGAAATCGGCAGGCGTAAGCGCGCCGACCCAACTGTCGAACAATTGCACGGCTTTGGCTCCGTTAGCGATATGCGCCCGCATGTAAGCGATCGCCATGTCGCCCAGTTTGTCCATCAGCAGATGCCAGGTTTGCGGATCGCCGTACATCATCGCTTTCGTCCGCAAATAGTTTTTGGACGGCCGGCCTTCGATCAGGTAGCTGGCGATCGTAAACGGAGCGCCGGCGAACGAGATCAGCGGAACCGTCAGCTCCCGGTCCAGAATCCGGATTGTCTCCAGCACGTGGCCGAGATCCCCTTCCGGATCGATCGGCTTCAGCCGTTCCACGTCGGATCTGCTCCGGATCGGATTGTCGATCACCGGACCGATATTTTTGACGATGTCGAAGTCGATGCCCAGCGAAGCCACCGGATTCATAATGTCGGAATACAAAATGGCCGCGTCGACGCCGAGCTTGCGGACCGGCATCATCGTAACCTCTGCCGCAAGCTCCGGCTGGCGGCAAATGTCCAGCAGGCTGTATTTCTCTTTGATCGCCCGGTATTCGGGGTCGTAACGGCCGGCCTGCCTCATGTACCAGACCGGAACCTGATCGACCCTCACTTTTTTGCAGGCTTTTAGAAACGTGTCGTTGTAAGTCAAAGCGTCCGCCCCTCTTCAGCGCCAAATGCTAACTCCCATTATGCCCGATTTCACATGGCGCAACAACCGGAGAGGCGCCTTTACTTGCGACAATATTGTGAGCGTTCGCGCCGGGACGGCCGCCCCCGCCCGAACCGCAATCGCTGCGGGAATGTAAAAAGGCCGCCATGCCCGTCCCGGACCCGAAGGGCCGAAGCGGACATGCGGCCGTCTGCAACGTTGATTTTTGGCGCTTACGCGTACATTTCCTCGCGCAGACGCTTGATTTCCGGGCTTTCGAGGTATTCGTCATACGACATGACGCGGTCGATAACGCCCTTCGGCGTAATCTCGACGATCCGGTTGGCGATCGTCTGCACAAACTGATGGTCGTGCGAGACGAACAGCAGCGTGCCGTCGAAGTCGATCAGCCCGTTGTTGAGCGCCGTGATCGATTCGAGGTCCAGGTGGTTCGTCGGTTCATCCATAATCAGCACGTTCGCGCCGGACAGCATCATGCGCGCCAGCATGCAGCGAACCTTCTCGCCTCCGGAGAGCACGCTCGCCTTCTTCAGCCCTTCCTCCCCGGAGAACAGCATGCGGCCGAGGAAACCGCGGATAAACGTCTCGTCCTGCTCCTTGGAGAATTGGCGCAGCCAATCGACCAGAGTCAGATCGACGCCGTCAAAGTAGCGGGAGTTGTCCTTGGGGAAATACGCCTGCGACGTCGTGACGCCCCACGTATACGTGCCCGCGTCAGGCTCCAGCTCGCCCATGAGAATTTGGAACAGCGTCGTTTTGGCTAGGCCGTTCGGACCGACGAAGGCGACTTTGTCTCCCGTATTGATGGTCAAATACAAATTGTCCAGCATCTTTTCCCCATCGACGGTTTTCGTAAGCCCTTCGATCTGAAGCATCTGCTTGCCCGCTTCGCGTTCCGACTTGAATTGGATGAACGGGTATTTCCGGTTGGACGGGCGGATATCGTCCAGCGTGATTTTCTCCAGCAGCTTCTTCCGGCTCGTCGCCTGCTTCGACTTGGAGGCGTTGGCGCTGAACCGCTGAATGAACGCCTGCAGCTCCTTGATCTTCTCTTCTTTCTTTTTGTTCGCTTCGCGCTGCAGCTTCAGCGCCAACTGGCTCGACTCGTACCAGAAGTCGTAGTTGCCGACGTACATCTGGATTTTGCCGAAGTCGATGTCGGCGATATGCGTGCAAACCTGATTCAGGAAGTGGCGGTCGTGGCTGACGACGATAACCGTTCCTTCGAAGTTGGCCAGGAAGTTTTCCAGCCAGCGCACCGATTCGATGTCCAGGTGGTTGGTAGGCTCGTCAAGCAGCAGGATGTTCGGTGAGCCGAACAGCGCTTGCGCCAGCAGGACGCGGACCTTCTGGTTGCCGTCGAGCTCCTTCATCAGCTTGTCGTGCAGCTCGACCGGAATGCCCAGCCCTTGCAGCAGCTCGGCCGCTTCCGCTTCGGCGTTCCAGCCGTTCAACTCGGCGAACTCGCCTTCGAGCTCGCCGGCGCGGATGCCGTCCTCGTCCGTAAAATCGGGCTTCGCGTACAGCTCTTCCTTCTCGACCATAACCTGATACAAGCGGGCGTGCCCCATAATAACCGTACGCAGCACCGGGAACTCGTCGTATTCGTAATGGTTCTGCTTCAACACGGCCATGCGTTCGCCCGGATTGATGCTCACGTGGCCCGTCGTCGGCTCCAGCTCTCCCGACAAAATTTTCAGGAACGTCGATTTGCCCGCGCCGTTCGCGCCGATCAGCCCGTAGCAGTTGCCCGGCGTGAACTTGATATTTACATCCTCGAACAGCGCCCGTTTGCCGAAGCGCAACGAGACATTCGTAACCGTAATCATCGTTTCTCCCGTCCTTTCTTTTCAACCAGCCTCCAGTATAACATAAAATGAAGCGAAGTAGGATAGAACACCTCCAATCGGGGCGCGGTCCCGTCGGCCGTCCTCGCGCCCGCGGAAGCTTCAGCGGGTTGCGGTTTGGGGCCCGAGCGGCTTTCGACGGCTTGCGCCGAGCCCGCAGCGGCTTGCGGCTTTCGGCGTTCGCCCGGGCATCCCGCCGGTTATGCCCGGCCCAAGCCTTCCCCGACCAGCTTCAGCATCGCCTCGCGGTTGTCCGGATGGCAGGCGACGATATACGGCTCGGAGCTCATGCCCTCGAACGGGATTCCTTCGAAATCCGTCACCGATCCGCCCGTCTCCCGCTTCCGCCCCGACCCGTTCTCCGCTCATTCACGCTCCCCCTCTCCTTGTCTTTATCATGAATTGGAAAATATATCATACGCGATACGGAAGACGTTGTCTACGCGGCCGGGAATTTTCGACTGCCGCATGGCTTTCATGACAGGAACAGCGGCGTTTCCATTTCGCATGAGCGGTCGAGCGTGGCGGATAAACGCGCTGATTTTGTGAAGGGGCGGATCAGCACGCCGGTTTTAGCGAGGGCGCGGATAAGCGCGTTGGCTTTGCGAGCGGGACGGAAACGCTCTGGCTTTGCGCGCGGAATGCAGCCGCATTTTTTCTCGTTGCGGAACATGCTGCCGAGAACGAGCGAACCTCCGAAGTAAAAACCCCCGCCCGAAGGCGAGGGCAGGGTATGCGTGCGATAGGCGAGGGTTGGGGTATAAGTGCGATAGGTGAGAGTTTGCGCGCCATATGTGGTACGGACGGTGCGATGCGATTCGCCCGTTCGCGCGTCTGCGATGCAGCGCTCCCCCACGGGGTCCCCCCGTACGCGACGCCCGCCGGCCCGGCGCTCCGGCCGGCAGCAAGCGATGCGCCGTCCGGTCAGGCGCGGGCGGCGTCCGCGTAACGCGCGCGGGCTTCTTGCGCGGCCTGCACCATATGGCGCAGCGCCGCAATCGTCTCCTCCGGCTTGCGGGTTTTCAAACCGCAATCGGGATTGATCCAAAAAAGCGTCGGATCAAGCACGCGGAGCGCCCGGTCGATCATGCCCGCCATCTCCTCGACGGAAGGAACGCGCGGGCTGTGAATATCGTAGACGCCGAGGCCGATGCCCAGATCGTACGTGTGCTCCTCGAACGCGCCGATCAGCTCGCCGTGGCTCCGCGACGTCTCGATCGAGATCACGTCCGCGTCCAGCTCGCGGATCGCATCGATCATATCGTGGAACTCGCAGTAGCACATATGCGTGTGAATCTGCGTCTCATCGCGCACAGCCGACGTCGCCGCGCGGAACGATTCGACCGCCCAGCGCAGGTAGTCCGGCCGGTCGGCGGCGCGCAGCGGCAGGCCCTCGCGGAGCGCCGGCTCGTCCACCTGGATCATGCCGATGCCGGCCGCTTCAAGCGCCAGCACCTCCTCGCGCAGCGCAAGCGCGATCTGGTAGGCGACCTGCTCGCGGGGAATGTCGTCGCGGACGAACGACCAGTTCAGGATCGTGACGGGGCCGGTCAGCATGCCTTTGACCGGACGCGAGGTGAGCGACTGCGCGTACACCGTCTCCGCCACCGTCATCGGGCCGCCGAACTGGACGTCTCCGTACAGCACCGGAGGCTTGACGCAGCGGGAGCCGTAAGACTGCACCCAGCCGTTTTGCGTAAACGCAAATCCTGCCAGCTTCTCGCCGAAAAACTCAACCATGTCCGTACGCTCGAATTCGCCGTGCACCAGCACGTCCAGCCCGATCTGCTCCTGCAGGTCGATCCAGGTGCGGATTTGCTCCCGGATAAACGCCGTGTACCGGCTGTCGTCCCATTCGCCTTTGCGCCATTTTTGCCGGGCCTGGCGAACCTCCGGCGTCTGCGGGAAGCTGCCGATCGTTGTCGTCGGCAGCAGCGGCAACCGCCAGCGGGCTTGCTGCGCGGCTCTCCGCACGGCGAACGCGCTGGCCCGCGCCGAACGCCGTCCCTCCAGCCGGGCCACCGCTTCGCGCACAGCCGGGCGGCAGCGCTCCGGCGAGGCGCGCAGCGCCTGAACCGCCGCGCGTTTCGCTTCCAGCGCCTGCGCGACGGATGCCCGATGGCCTCCGGCGGCCTTCGCGACGAGCACGACTTCGTCCAGCTTCTCGTCGGCGAAGGCGAGTCCGCCCAGCAGCACGGGGTCCAGCGCCGTCTCCCCGGCGGTCGTAACCGGCACGTGCAGGAGGCTGCAGGACGGCTGCAGGATCAGGCGATCGGGCGATACGTATCCGGCCAGCCGCTCGACCAGGGAGATCTTCTCATCCGGATCGGACGCCCAAATATTGCGCCCGTCGACGATCCCCGCCGCCAGCGTCTTGCCGGCCGGGAAGCCGAAGCGCTCCAGCGCCTCCAGATTGCCCTCGCGCCCTTGGACGAAGTCGAGCCCGATGCCGTCCACCGGCAGCGAGACGACATCCTCGTAACGCGCCACCGCTTCGAAATACGTCTGCAGCAGCAGGTTGAGCTTGGGGGCGGACGCCTTCAGCGCCTCGTAGATTGCCCGAACTCTCCGCATATCCGCTTCCGTCACATCCGTGACCAGAATCGGCTCGTCGATCTGCACCCACCGGACGCCCTCCTGCTCCAGCTCGGCCAGAACCTGCCGGTACAGCGGCAGCAGGCGCTCCACCCACGCGTCGAGCTCGGACGGCTCGTACCCTTTGGACAGCTTCAGGAACGTATACAATCCGACGATCACCGGCCGTCCTTCGATGCCGAGCCGTTCCTTCGCTTCCCGGTACGCGCGCAGCGGGCGGTTGTCCGTCAGAGCCGGCTTGGCGTCCTTCAGCTCGGGCACGATGTAATGGTAGTTCGTGTTGAACCATTTCGTCATCTCGCAGGCCGCCGCTCCCTGATCTCCGCGGGCCATCGCGAAGTACGTCCGAAGCGGCACAGGCCCTCCTTCGTATGCGAACCGGGAAGGCACGATGCCGAACATGGCGGCCGTATCGAGAACATGGTCATAATAGCTGAAATCGCCGACCGGAATATAATCGATGCCTTTGTCGCGCTGCTTGCGCAAATGCTCCAGCCGAATGTCCGTCAATCTGCCGTGCAGTTCGTTCTCGCCGATCTTGTCCGACCAGAACGCTTCCAGCGCCCGTTTCCACTCGCGGTTGGCTCCGATGCGCGGATAGCCGAGATTGCCGCTTTTTAACGCTCGCATATTCAATTCCTCCCGATTTATGTCTTATTTTTACTCCTTTTGAAACCAACCGTTTCGCCCGAATAACAAAAAAAGCATCTTTATCCCTCCTGAGAAAAGGATAAAGATGCCCCACGTCCGATCCGTACGGCGGCTGCCATCTTTAACACCTCCCTATCTCCCGTAGGTACAGCAGTGTTGTCAGAACAGGCAGGTCTCCTGGCTCCGGAATCCTCGTCCATCAGCAGCCTTCCCGATGAATCCCATCAGTGGCGAAATCGCTGACGACTCCTCCGTTACAGTGGCGGGACCGCGTCGGTTTTGCACCGAACTTCCCTTTTAAGCCCCGGCGGAGTAATTCGCCGGCGCACCTGTTCCCACTCTATTCGGTTTTGCGGGCGTAACACGAATCATCATACGCCAATGTGCAAATTTATGCAACACCCGTTGCAGCCCGATTAATATCTGCCGGTCGATCTGGACGCGGTTAAAAGCAGAACGGCGCCCGTGATCAGATGCATGACCATGCCGACAAACGGAATCCAGGCGATCAGCGACGTGACGACGCCGATCGTGCTTCCCGTCCGGCTGAGCCCTTCCCTGGAGCAGACGACAAACGTAATGATGTGCAGCACGAACATCAACGCAAGCGGTGTCCACAGGAAGTTGATCACCAACAGTCCTCCCAGAACGGGAAAGCCCCACAGCAGCTCCAACGCTCCCGTTATCCACAACAGCAGTTGCCCCGGTCTCACGGATTCACCCTCTTCATCGGTCTCTGGACAAACCATTTCCTTGCCTCTTTTATAAATATGCAAGCTCCGGCATAACCGGTACGTTCCTTACACGCCTTTGTCCATTGAAAATCCGCTTCGCAGCTACTGCGAATCACTCGGGCATCCGTTTCGGGACGAATTCAACCAACGGGCGACATCCTTGGAGAAATAAGTCAAAATAATATCGGCGCCTGCGCGCTTCATGCCGGTCAGCATCTCCATCACAACGGCGCGCTCGTCGATCCAGCCGTTCGCGGCGGCCGCTTTCACCATCGAATATTCGCCGCTGACGTTATACGCAACGACGGGCAGATCGAAGCGGTCCTTCAACATACGGATGATGTCCATGTACGCAAGAGCCGGCTTCACCATCAGGAAGTCGGCGCCCTCCAGCACGTCGCTTTCCGCTTCGCGCAGCGCCTCCCGTCCGTTCGCCGGGTCCATCTGGTACGTCTTGCGGTCGCCGAATTGCGGCGCCGAATGCGCGGCTTCCCGGAACGGTCCGTAAAAAGCGGAAGCGAACTTCACCGAATACGCCATGATCGGCGTGTTCTCAAAGCCGGCCTCGTCTAGCGCCGCGCGGATCGCCTGAACGTAGCCGTCCATCATGTTGGACGGCGCGATAATATCCGCGCCCGCCGCCGCCTGGGACACCGCCGTGCGGGCAAGCACCTTCAGCGACTCGTCGTTGTCGATAACCGCGCGGCCGGTCGCTTCGTCCCGGTGCACGAGACCGCAGTGGCCGTGGTCGGTGAATTGGCACAAGCAGGTGTCGGCGATCACCAGCAGTTCCGGCGCCCGCGCTTTGATCCGCCGGATCGCCTGCTGCACGATGCCGGCCTCGTCGTAAGCGGAAGAACCGACCGCATCTTTCGTCGCCGGCACCCCGAACAGCAGCACCGCTTGCAATCCGAGCTCGACCGCCTCGTCGATTTCCGCGTCGAGCTGGTCCAGCGACAGATGGAAGACGCCCGGCATCGACGGAATCTCTTCGCGGACCCCTTCTCCAACCGTGACGAATATCGGGTGAACCAGATCGTTCACCGTCAATTGCATCTCGCGGACGAGGTTCCGCATCGCCGCGGAAGAACGGAGCCGGCGGCCTCTAACGACAGGAAATGCCATCATGTAACTTCCTCCTCTTCAAATCTCTTGCGTGCTTTTACCGGTGGCGGCGGCAATCGCCTCGACCAGCGATCGAACCGTCGCTTCCTCCGCCATATAAGTGACCCGCAATCCGGCCCGTTCCGCCGTCGCGGCGGTTACAGGGCCGATGCAAGCAATCTCCGCTCCTTCGAGAAGGGCGAGCGGATCTTCGTCCGCCTTGTCGAGAGCGGCCAATAAATTTTTAACGGTAGACGAGCTGGTGAACGTCACGACATGGATCGCTTTGTCCTTCAGCAGCTTGACAATGTCCTCGACACCCTCGTCGCTGACGACATTTTCATATACGTCCGCAACCGTGACGTTCACGCCGATCTCCCGCAACGCTTCCGGCAATATTTCCCGGGCAATGGCCGAACGGGGAAGCAGGACGGAATCGCCTTCGGCCAGCAGCGGCTTCAGCGCTTCGAACAAATCCTCCGCCTGGAACTTGCCGGGCAGCAGCTCGGCGATGAGCCCCCGTTCCGCCAGCGCCTCCGCCGTCTTCGGTCCGACCGCCGCGATCCTCGCGGATGCGAGGCGCCGTATATCGATCCGAAGCTCCCGCAGCCGCTTGAAGAAAAACTCGACGCCGTTGACGCTCGTGAAGACGACCCAGTTATACGCGTCCAGGCGCGACAGCGCCTCGTCCAGTTTCGCCAGCTTGTCCGGGTCTTCGGGCGTCCGCAACGAAATGACCGGGAACTCGATCGGTTCCCCGCCGAGCTCGTCGATCAGATCGGCCAGCTCGCTCGCTTGCGATCGGGCGCGGGTGACGAGAATACGCCGCCCGAACAGCGGCTTTTTCTCGAACCAGGCCAGCTTCTCCCTCAGCCGGACGACATCCCCCGCGATGATGACCGCCGGGGACGTGAAGCCCGCTTCCCGCACCTTTTCTTCGATGTCGGACAAGGTGCCGACCAGCGTCTGCTGTTCCATCCACGTCCCCCAGCGAATCAGCGCCACGGGCAGATCCGCGGGCTTTCCCGCCTCCAGCAATTGGCGGCAAATGTTCCCGAGATTCGCGACGCCCATGAGAAAAATAAGCGTTCCCGTAGCGGCCGCCAGCTTTTTGAAATCGACCTGCTTGTATGTCTTGTTGGGGTACTCGTGTCCGGTAATAATCGCGAAGGAAGAGGTCAAATCGCGGTGCGTCACGGGAATTCCCGCATACGCGGGAACCGCGATCGCCGACGTGATTCCCGGCACGATCTCGAACTCGATGCCGTGCTGCACCAGCACCTCGGCCTCCTCGCCGACGCGGCCGAACACGGCCGGGTCCCCTCCCTTCAGCCGGACCACCGTTTTGCCTTGCAGCGCCAGATCCTTCAACAGCACGTTGATGTCGCTTTGCTTCATCATATGCTTGTCCGGCAGCTTGCCGACGAATATGCGTTCGGCGTCGGGTCTCGCATGTTGCAGCAATCTCGGGCTGGCCAGCCGGTCATAGACGATCGCGTCGGCTTTGCGCAGCGCTTCCAGCCCCCGCAGCGTAATCAGCTTGGCGTCGCCCGGACCGGCTCCGACCAGATAGACTTTCCCCTTGCGCGTTGTCTTGTCCGCTTGACTTCCGCGGCCGTCCGTCTCGCTCCCGTGCTCCTTCATCCGTTAAGCCTCCCCGGCTCTTCGAGCCTGTTCCAATATGACATCGGCCCCCTGCTCAAGCAGCCGCTCCGCCAGAAGGATGCCGAGCTGCGCCGGGTCCCCGCCTTCGACGGACTCCCGGATGATCCGGCTGCCGTCCGGGGAACCGACCATGCCTTCGAGCTTCAGCCTTCCGTCCGCCAGCTCTCGCGCATAAGCGCCCATCGGCGTATGGCAGCCGCCGTCGAGCCGGGCCATGAAGCTGCGCTCCGCCGTTACGGCGCGGGCGGTCGGCTCGTGATGGATGCGGGCCAGCACTTCCCGAATCCAGTCGTTGTCGGCTCTGCATTGAATGCCGAGCGCCCCTTGTCCGACGTTCGGCAGGCAAATATCCGTGTCCACGTATTGCGTGATGCGGTCGCCCCAGCCCATCCGGTGAAGACCGGCTGCCGCCAGCATGATCGCATCGAAGCCTTCGGTCTCCAGCTTGCGCAGACGCGAGTCGATGTTGCCGCGCATGAACTCGATCGACAGATCTCCCCGGTACGCTTTGAGCTGGGACGTGCGGCGCAGGCTGCTCGTGCCGATTCTCGCTCCGGCCGGCAGATCGTCCAGCTTCACGCCGCCGGCGGCCACGAGGCAATCGCGGGGGTCCTCCCGCTCCGGCACGGCGCCGATCGTCAATCCGTCCGGCAGCTCGGAAGGCATGTCCTTCATGCTGTGAACGGCGATGTCGATCTCCCCGTCCAGCATCGCCTGTTCGATTTCCTTGACGAACAAGCCTTTGCCGCCGACCTTGGACAAGGTGACGTCGAGAATCCGGTCGCCTTTGGTGACGATTTTTTTGATTTCAATCTGGCATTCGATCCCCATCGACTCCAGTTCCGCTTTGAGCCGATCGACGACTTGTCCTGTCTGGGTCAAAGCCAGCGCGCTCTGTCGCGAGCCCACTACAATCGTGCGCACGGGCGTTCCTCCTTATCTCTGTCCCGATCCGTCCGGATTGTCTTGAATGGCGGCAATCAGCCGCTCCGGGTCGGTTCTGGTCTCATGCTCCAAACGGGCGAACGACGCGTCATCTCCGCCGTACGTCCTTAACCACCACCTTGCGGCATCGGCGTCGAACGCCCGCAGGAGACGCCGGCGCGTGTCCCCGGCGGGTACGTTCCTTTTCACGATGTCCCGAATCCTCGCCAGTGCGTTCAGCACCTCCGGCCAGTCACCGGCAAGTCCGTCCGCCAGCTCCCGGGCGAGCCGGGCCGCGACGCCCGGACTTGCACCGAGCGTCGATACCGCCAGCGTCAGCCTGCCTTTCCTCGCGACGGCCGGAAGCATCAGATCGCCGCATTCTCCTGCCGCCGCGTCCAGCACCCACGCTCCGCGCTCGGCCGCCTCCAGCCGCGCCGCTTCGTCTACCGACGGAACACCCGTTGCGATGACGGCGAGCTCCGCCTGCGCGAGATCGCCGTGGCGGTAACGGCGCTCCTGCCAGTCCAGACGGCCTTCGTCAGCGGCTTGGCGCAGCCCCGGCGTCAGCTTCGGACTGACGATTCCGACCGACGCGCCCGCCTCCAGCAGCGGCGCCAACTTGCGTTCGGCCGCCGGCCCGCCCCCTATCGCGACGACGCGTTTGCCGTTTAGCCGCAGCAAAACCGGCACCCAGCCGTTCTCCATCATGGGGGAGACCTCCTACTGCCACCGGTGCCAGTCGGACAGCCGGTTCGAGACGATAAAATTCAGCCCAAGCATAGCGTACATGCTTACGTTCCATACGGCAAGCCGCAGCCCCGACCAAACCCGTCTCCGCCGTTGAACGAACTGCCAGCCGTATCCCGCCAGCAACGCCAGCGACAGAACGGTCTTCCAGTCGAGACTGCTTCCCGCCTGCCCTTCGCCCACAAGCCCAGCCATTCCGATCGCCAGCGAACAGGCGAGCAGCCCGACGCCGGCCGCCGTCGATCTGGAGTTGAGCCGTTCCACCTGCTCCAGACCGGGCAGCCGTTTGAGAAAGGACGACCAGCGCTTGTCCTTCAGCCGCCGGAACAAATAGATATACAAGACGGATGCGATCGCGGAGACGGTGAAGGAGGCGTAGCTGCCCAGAGCGACCGCGATATGGACGGCCAGCAGCCAGCCGTACGATCCGAATCCTTGGGACGCGGCCGCTCCGTCCCCGGAAGCAAACCGCCCGGCAGCGAGCAAGGTGAAAGCGATCATGTTCAAGCCCAGCAGCAGCACGCTTCTCTGCTTTTGCAGACGCATCGTCAGCGAGATCGATACGAGCAGCCAGGACAGCATGAA
This sequence comes from Paenibacillus thermoaerophilus, assembly GCF_005938195.1. Taxonomy (GTDB): domain Bacteria; phylum Bacillota; class Bacilli; order Paenibacillales; family Reconciliibacillaceae; genus Paenibacillus_W; species Paenibacillus_W thermoaerophilus. The sequence continues at coordinate 30,803 of NZ_VCQZ01000019.1, read as the reverse complement.
TATCGTCTCAAACCAGGAAAAGATCGGCCCGATGCCGATCTGCCACAGCCGATGAACAAAAAAAAGAGTTTGCAGCAGCCACACAAATACGAGAAGCCCCAAACCCATGTTTTTCGCCCCGCGGCGGTCACCCGCCACGTCCGCGAAATGAAACAACAGGCTTAGGGCATACGCGTACAAAATCAGATCGTACAGCCACCATCTGGTCACATCAGCCGACCTCCCACTGCGTCCGGCAGGTCTTTAAGATTGCAGGGCCGGTTCCGGAGACCGCATCAACGGCATCGTCCGCCGCGTCACGGCTTCTCTCGTCTGGACCGGTTGGGCGGACGACGAGGCCCGCGCGGCTTTGGCGGGATTCATCTCCGCCTCCAGCTCCGCTACCCGCTGCTCAAGCGCGAACAGTTCGGTAAATATCCGGAGCGCCTCATCGCTTCCTTTTTCGCCGGCCATCTCTTTGATGCGCAGAATCGGATCCTTCAGCATCTGGTTGACGATGCTTTTGGTCAGCTTGCGGATCAGCTTCCGCTCGTGATCGCTAAGACCCGGAAGCTTGTGATCCAGGTCGTCCATCGTCTCTTCGAAAATCATGTGCGACTTCTCTTGAAGCGCGCGGATCAGCGGCGTGACGCCAAGCATCTTGAGCCATTGGCGGTAAGCCTCCAGCTCCGAGGCGATCATGCCCTCGATCTGCAGCGATTGCTTGCGCCGTTCCGCCAGGTTGCCGTCAACGATCTGCTGGAGGTCGTCGATGTCGTACAAAAATACGTCGGACAGCTCGCCGATCGCAGGATCAAGGTCGCGCGGCACCGCGATATCGATCATGAACAACTGGCGTCCGGCGCGCCGCGCCGTCGCCCGCTTGACCTGGGAAGCGGACAGCACCAGTCCTTCGGCGCCGGTCGAACTGATGACGACGTCGCTGTCCGCCAGCGCTTCCTCCAGCCGGCTCCACGGCACGGCCTGGCCGCCGACCTTGGCCGCGAGATCTTCGGCCCGGGACAGCGTCCGGTTGACCACCAGCACCCGATCCGCTCCTCCGGCCCGCAAATGCTTGATCGTCAGCTCGCCCATCTTGCCCGCGCCGATAATCAGCACCGTTTTGCCTTTGTAGTCGCCGAATATTTGCTTGCCCAATTCCACAGCCGCGTAGCTGACCGACACCGGGTTTTCTCCGATGCCCGTCTCCGCGTGCGCCCGCTTGGCCAGCGTGATCGCTTGCTTGAAAATCGTATTAAACATCGTACCGGTCGTGCCTTCCGCCTGGGCCGTCAAAAACGCGCTGCGCACCTGGCCGAGAATCTGCGTCTCGCCGAGCACCATCGAATCGAGTCCGCACGTGACCCGGAACAGATGCTCCACGGCTCGTTCATCCTCGTATATATATAGGAAGGGAGCGATGTCCGCGCGGGGCACGCCGAACCATTTTTCCATAAACCCGCGGATAAACGCTCCGCACATGTACAGCCGGTCGACGACCGCATAGATTTCCATCCGGTTGCAGGTGCCGACGATGACGCATTCCATCACGCTTTTGGTCGCTTTGAGCTTCTCCAGCGCTTCGGGAAGTTGCTCGGGAGCAATCGCAAACTTCTCGCGGATCTCCACCGGAGCCGTCCGGTAATTCAGCCCTACCGCCAATACGTGCATGCGTCTCACCTGCCTTTGCGTTTATCTTGAGGTTCAATCCGCCATATGAATTCAGAACTCATTATATCACATTTCGACAAGCCCTATGTGCTCATTTATGAAAAGTTTATGACACGCGCCGCATGCCTTGAGCCGCAAGAACCTGCCGGTATAGGCCGTCCGTGGCACGAACGGCTCCGGATCTGCCGATCCGAATCCGGCTTGCCCCGAGCCTTGCCGCGCTGTCCGCCCACGCAAAAATAGCCACGGATCGGCTTGATCCATGGCTATCGTCAGCCGCCTCGGGCGGTTGTTATCCGTTCGGCATTACACGGTTGCGGCTTGCTTCATTTCGGGCTCGACCACTTGCATCTCGCCAATACCGCGAACGAGTTTCTTCGCGAACGTGCGTTCCGGTTTCAGCACGGAGACCAGATAGTCGATGGCCAATTGAGGATCCACCGTCTCCCCGCACGTGTAGCAGTCGATGGCCGCAAACCCGCGTTCAGGATACGTATGAATCGAGAGATGGCTTTCCGACAAGAGCACGAGCACGGTAGCGCCTTGAGGTTCGAATTGCTTGGATTGCACAGACAATACTGTCGCTCCGCAAGCTTCTGCCGCTTCAACCATTTGTGATTGCAACCATTCGGCGTTATTGATTTTGTCGAAATCAACGCCCCAAGCGTCCACTGCTACATGTCGTCCGAAAGTTGAGTATTCCACCTTCCGGTTCCCCCTTCCTAGGAATAAAATGATTCAATTTCATCCGCTAGGACCTACGTCATTCACTTATCGAGGGAAAATTCTCTCGCATCCTTCCGTGAATCCTGGTTCCTATGTTGTTTTCAACGAGATTAAAAATAACATCTATCTGGGAGAAATGCAATAGTTTTTTTTGTTAACCCTTTTTCTGCCCCGGAAGCGCATGCGGCTTGCCTTTGCGGCCGTACCTAAGTACAGTATGCGTCCGATGCGGCGAACGACACACAACGCTCCCTCCGCCGCGGCCGCCAAAGGCCGAATCCCGGAGGGCGGAAAGCTCCGCGTGCCGGTCGCTTGCGCAAAATAAGCCGTCATCGACCGGAACAAAAAATGGCGACGCACGGGGCGAACCCCATGCACCGCCATTTCTTTACATGCCGTTCGAGTTCGGCAACAAGAAGCGTCAAGCTTCCAACGCAAACAGCTTGCGGGACAGTTCCTTCAAACGCTCGTCGATGGCGGCCCGGGCATACCGGTCCGGCGTCGCGAGTCGCTGGTCGAGCAGCGCGTTCACCCTCCGCTTCAGCTTCTCCAGCTCTTCCTCGACATCCCTCTGCATATACAGGGCCTGCAGTTCTCCGACCGTGTCCTTTTTCTCGAAGATCAGACGGACGGTGTCCCCGGATTTCTCGACGATCCGTTTGACGGCGCCTTGTTCGTAATCGTAGGTTATCGTATAAGAAGGATAAAAACGGTGCATCACGGCATTGCCTTTAAACATCGAGATCGCCCGGCGCAGCGCGTTCGCGAGCTGCAAATTGCGCGTGCGACAGGAGCCTCGGCATACGTAGAGGCCGCCTTCTTGCTCGAACGACATCAGCACAGAATCGCCGGCTTCGTCGGCTTCGGCAAACGACAGCTCCTGGCTGCCGTTCTCGTATACCTTTATATCCGCAACGACTTGATGATCCTGGAACAGCTTCAGAAACTTCGCCATATCGGCTTCGGTAAGGTGCAAGCAGGTCTGGACATATTCCGTCGCTAACCGCTGTGCCATAAAAATCCCTCAATTCTTTTTGTTCAAACCAAACCATCGCGTCTCTGTTGATTTTTATTATACTATATCCTCCGAGCAAATCCTACCGCCTGTGCCCGTAAAATCTTGCAAAAATCAGAAAAATCCGCAATGTCCCGCCATCAGCGCTTAACAAACAACGAATCCCTTCCTTTCTTCGCCCTCATCCTCCCGTCTTCTCCCGCAACGGCAAAACGCCAGACTCCCCTTCGGGAAATCTGGCGTCCACGTTTATTCTACGATTCGGCGGCAATCGTTTCCGCCGCCGGCAGGCGGTCGAGAATATGCTTCCACAACTCGTCTTTGCCCATGCCCGTCTCGGCGGAGAACAGGACCAGAGGATGGATGTCCCGGGCCATCAGAGTCTCGCGGATGACCTTGGCGTGCTTCTGCCACTTTCCGCGCGGAACCTTATCCGCCTTGGTGGCGACAATCACGATCGGCACATCGTAATGCGTCAGCCAATCGTACATCAGGATGTCGTCTTGCGTCGGGGGATGCCGGAGATCGATGACATGAAGCACAAGCTTCAGCCGGTCTCGCTTCAGCAAATACTCCTCGATCATCTTCCCCCACTTCGCCCGGGTCGTCTTGGACACCTTGGCGAAGCCGTAGCCGGGAAGATCGGTGAGATACATCCGATTTTCGATCCGGTAAAAATTCAACGTCTGCGTCTTGCCCGGCTGGGAGCTGGTGCGGGCCAGATTGCGGCGGTTGATCAGCTTGTTGATCAGCGACGACTTGCCTACGTTCGAGCGTCCGGCCAGAGCCACCTCCGGCAGGCCGTCCGACGGGTATTGCGCCGGTCCGACCGCGCTGGCCGCCAGCTGCGCGTGATGCACATTCATGTCTCGCGCCCCTCTCCATCCGGCGTGCAGCCGATATCCGGCATATGGAGCCGTTCCCCGAGCGGCTTGTCGCCGATGTCCCGCTTGTCGAGCCCGCCCATATAGCCGTGCGCCTCCTCAAGCTCCCGTTCGTCCTTCTCCCCTCGCGCCCCTCCGGCTGGCGGAGCGTCGAACGGCGAGGACACAAGCGCGTGCCGCAGCACCTCATCCATATGGGACACGGTGACAAAGGTCAGCTCGTTGCGAACGCTCTCCGGTATTTCGGGCAAATCCTTGGCGTTGTCCTTGGGGATCAGCACCTTGCGGATGCCGGCGCGGTGGGCGGCGAGCGCCTTCTCCTTCAGCCCCCCGATGGGGAGCACCCGCCCGCGCAGCGTGATCTCCCCGGTCATCGCGACTTCCCGGGACACCGGAATGTTCGTCAGCGCGGAGATCAGCGCCGTCGCCATCGTGATGCCCGCGGAAGGACCGTCTTTCGGGATCGCGCCTTCGGGCACGTGAATGTGAATGTCGTTTTTCTCATGGAACAGCGGATCAATGCGCAGGAACTCCGCCCGCGACCGCGTGTAGCTGAAAGCGGCTTGCGCGGATTCCTTCATCACGTCGCCCAGCTTGCCCGTCAGCGTCAGCTTGCCCTTGCCCGGAACGACGGACACCTCGACCCCGAGCGTGTCTCCGCCGACTTCCGTCCAGGCCAGCCCCGTAACGGCGCCGATTTGGTCCCGCTCCTCCGCGAGCCCGTACCGGTATTTGGCCGGGCCCAAATATTCCGGCAGATCGTCCGCTTCGATCCGCAATTTCAGCTCCGGATCGGTGACGATGCGTTTGGCGGCCTTGCGGCACAGCGAAGCGACCTGCTGCTCCAGGTTCCGGACGCCGGCTTCGCGGGTGTAGTAGCGCACCACACCTTGCAGAGCCTCGTCGGACACCTGCAGCTGCTCCTGCGTCAGCCCGTGATCCCGCAGCAGCTTCGGCAGCAAATACCGTTTGGCAATCTCCAGCTTCTCGATCTCGGTGTAGCCGGAGATGTGCAGCACCTCCATCCGGTCGAGCAGCGGGCGGGGAATCTGATGCACGGAGTTGGCGGTCGTCAGGAACATGACGTTCGACAAATCCACGGGAATCTCGATGTAATGATCGCTAAAAGTTCCGTTTTGCTCGGGATCGAGCACCTCGAGCAGCGCGGACGCCGGATCTCCCCGGAAGTCCATCGCCATCTTGTCGATCTCGTCCAGCAGCAGCACCGGATTGTTGGTTCCCGCCGTTTTCAACGATTGGACGATCCGTCCGGGCATCGCCCCGACATAGGTGCGGCGGTGACCGCGAATCTCGGCTTCGTCCCGGACCCCGCCCAGCGACAGGCGCACGAATTTGCGGCCGAGCGCCCGCGCAATGGATCGCGCGATTGACGTCTTGCCGACGCCGGGCGGACCGACGAGGCAGAGGATCGGACCTTTCAGCTTGCGAACCAGCTTCTGCACGGCCAGGTACTCCAACACGCGCTCCTTCGGCTTGTCCAAGCCGTAGTGATCTTCGTTCAGAATCTCCTCGGCGCGTCCGATGTCCAACTCCTCCAGCCGGTCTTCGCTGGAACGGTTCCAGGGCAGCGCCAGCAGCCAATCGATATAATTGCGGACGACCGTGCCCTCCGCCGAAGCGGGAGGCATTTTCTCCAGGCGTTCGATTTCCTTTTTCAGCTTCTCCTGCACGTAGTCCGGCAGATCCAGCTTGCTCATCTGCTCCCGCAGCTCATCAGCTTCGCCCAGACGCCCTTCCTTGTCGCCGAGCTCCTTTTGGATCGCCTTCATCTGCTCCCGCAGATAATATTCCTTCTGGGTTTTTTCCATCTGCTTTTTGACGCGCTGGTTGATCTTGCGCTCCAGCTCCATCACTTCGCGCTCGTTATTGAGCAGCGCAAGCAGCTTTTCCAGCCGCTCGAACACGTCGAGCGTCTCCAGCAGATCCTGTTTATCCTTGATTTTCAGCGGCAGGTGGCTGCTGACCGCGTCGGCGAAACGGCCCGGCTCTTCGATGTCCGATACCGCGGCCATCGTCTCAGGGCTCACCTTTTTGGACATGTGGATATAGCTTTCGAATTGCGACAGCACCGTCCGCATCAGCGCGCTTGTCTCGGAACCGGCGGATTCGGATTCCGCCAACTCGCGGGCCGTTACTTCATAGAACTGGTCGTTGGCGAGGTATTCCACCACTTCCGCCCGCGTCAAGCCCTCCACCAGCACGCGGATCGTGCCGTTGGGCAGCTTCAGCATCTGACGCACGCGGGCGATCGTCCCGACCCGATATATATCCTCCGGCGTAGGATCTTCAATGTTCATCTCCGACTGCGAGCACAGCAAAATGATGCTGTCGTCGAGCATCGACTTTTCCAGTGCGTTCACCGACTTCTCGCGTCCGACATCCAAATGCAGCACCATGCCGGGATACACCAGCAAACCGCGCAAAGGCAACAGAGGCATCCGTCTTGCCTTCATCTTCGTTTGGGCCATCCTCAGCGCACCTCCCGTATCCATGAATGCCATGTTCTCGTGCTGGTTTTCCCTATTTTATCAAAACGAAACCCCGAAAGCCAATTTCCCGCCCGACACCGGCGTCCATTTCCTGCCAGCGTGTCCCGCCGGATGCGATCCGCAGCCGCTTCTTCCCGCGCCACGGCCGCCGCATAACGGAAACGAAGCCGCCGGCAACGCCGGCGGCTTCCATGCGGGAACGCTTCGCCTTCTTATTCGGCATGCAGCACGCTGCCGGGAATCGGACCGGCGATAAGCGCCTCCGGCTGCTCCGCTTTTTCCTTCGGCGACTTGGACCAGCCTTCCAGCCCGATCGCTTCGGCGAACACTTCCTCGACCGTGTCCACCGGAATCACCCGGACGCCTTCCAGGCCGGCGAACAGCTCCTGCCAGTTTTCCTTGGGAATCAACACGCGGTTCGCCCCGGCCTGCAGCGCGGCTTCGACTTTGGCGACAACGCCGCCGACCGCCTTGACTTTGCCGTGGATGCTGAGCTCGCCGGTCATCGCGAGGCGGTTGTCGACCGGCACATTCAGCACGGCCGAAGCGATCGCCGTCGCCATCGAGATGCCCGCGGAAGGGCCGTCCATCGGCACGCCGCCCGGGAAATTGATATGCAGATCGTAGTTGCGGGCGCGGATGCCGAATCGGCCAAGCACCGTCAGCACATTTTCGACCGAGCCGCGGGCCATGCTTTTGCGCCGCAGCGTCTTCGCGCCGCCGCCCAGTTCTTCTTCGTCCACGACGCCCGTAATGGTGAATTGCCCCGTTCCGGGACGCGCCGCGGGCACGGCCGTCACTTCGATCTCCAGCAGCGTGCCCATATTCGGTCCGTAGACGGCCAGCCCGTTGACGAGACCGACTCGCGGCTCCGGCGGTATTTTCTTCTCGGGGCGAGGCGTCATCTGGCTGCTGTGCACGACCCACTCCACATCCGCCGCCGACAAGCTTTCGCGCCCTTCCGTCATCGCGATGCCCGCGGCCAGTTGGATCATATTGACGGCCTCCCGTCCGTTTGTGGCGTATTTTTTGGCGACCTCGACAGCCGCCGGGCAATCCGGGAAGCCGATCTTGCGAATCGCGTTCTCCGCAATCTGTCCGATCTCCTCCGGCAGCAGCGGACGGAAGAAAATCTCCATGCAGCGCGAGCGGATTGCCGGAGGAATCTCGTGGGCGAGACGCGTCGTCGCCCCGACCAGCCGGAAGTCGGCCGGAAGCCCGTTTTGGAAAATATCGTGAATATAACTCGGGATATTCGTATCCTCGGAGTTGTAATACGCGCTCTCCAAGTAAACTTTCCGGTCTTCCAGCACTTTCAGCAGCTTGTTCATCTGGATCGGGTGCAGTTCGCCGATCTCGTCGATAAACAGGATGCCGCCATGCGCCTTCGTCACTGCTCCCGGCTTCGGCTGCGGAACGCCCGCCACGCCCAAAGCTCCAGCCCCTTGATAGATCGGATCGTGAACGGAACCGATCAGCGGGTCGGCGATGCCGCGTTCGTCGAACCGGGCGGTCGTGGCGTCGATCTCCACGAATTTGGAGTCGGCGTTAAACGGCGAAACGGGGTTTTTCTTCGCTTCCTCCAGCACGACGCGTGCCGCGGCGGTCTTGCCCACCCCCGGCGGCCCGTAGATAATGACGTGCTGCGGGTTCGGCCCGCACAAGGCCGCCCGGAGCGCGCGCACGCCCTCCTTCTGGCCCACGATGTCGCTCATCGACTGGGGACGCGTCCGCTCCGCCAAAGGCTTCGTCAGCGAGACGGAACGCAGCTTGCGGAGCTTCTCCATTTCCTTGCGCGATTCGCGGTCGACCGCCGTCCGGTTCGTCTGCTGGTTGCGAAGCAAGTTCCAAAAATACAAGCCGATCACCACGGCAAAAAAGACCTGCACGATCATCAGGATGACGCTTAATGTCACGGTTCCAACCTCCTTGAGCCTTCCACTCGGAATACTTGTCAGTATTTCCCCGCGCGGGCGCGTTCATCCATGCTCCCGGACGAAAAAATGAATAAACGGTCCCGTCCGCGGAGCAATCTATACGCAAATGGCTCAAGGGGGCTCTTGCGAGATGTGGAGGTCGGAGGAACGGACGATGCCGGCCAGGCCCGGGGCGAAGCGGATGGGGTTCGGCAGACGCGCCGCCAGAATGGGCGGGGCGATCGCGCTCGCCGCTGCGGTCTTCTGGAGCGCCGTGCCGGCTGCGGCAGCCGGCGCGGACAAACGAGACACCGCCGGACAGAGCGAACCGGCGGCGAACCCGTTGTTGATGCCGCAGGCGGACGTCGTCATCGATATCGGCCACGGAGGCATCGACGGCGGAACATCAAAGGGCGATCTGCTCGAAAAAGATTTGAATCTGGAAATGGCCCGCAAGCTTGCCGAAGAGCTGAGCCGGCGCAAAATATCGTTTGCGCTGACGCGTACCGGGGATTACGCGCCAAGCGAGGACAATACGTGGCTGCGCATCTCCTCCCGTCATATCCGGGACTTGGCGCAGCGTCAATTGATTATCCGGGAGCTCCGCCCCCGGATCGTCATCAGCCTGCATGTCAACTGGTCGCGCGACGAAGGCGCTCGCGGACCGGGCGTGCTTCATGCCGGCGATCCGCCCAGCGACGCTCTTGCGAAGCTTCTGCTGGGCACGCTCGGCCGCGCTTCGGGCAAATCCGCCGCCCCGACTGCCAAGCGCACGTTTTATTTGCTGAAGCGGGCCAACTGCGCGACGGTGATCGTGGAGACGGGTTTTATCAGCAACCCGAAGGACCGCAAGACGTTGACGTCGTCCCGGGGGCAGCGCAAGATCGCGTCCGCCATCGCCGAAGCCGTGCAGTCTTATCTGGTCGGCTTTCCCGCCGACGCCCAGTCCCGCGGCGGCAAGAAGAAGAAGTAAGTTCCAGGCGCCGCGTTTCCCGATAAACGCGCGCAAAAAAGCGGCCGATTTCACTCGGCCGCTTTTTTGCGCGCGTATGCTTGCTTGATAAGGGCGTTTAATGCTTCCTTCCCGGAATGACGCCTGTCCGGTTGTACGCTTCGACAATCGCGTCGATTTCTTTTTTCAGTTCCGATACCAACTCCGCTTCAGGCACCTTGCGGATCATCTCGCCGTAGCGGAACAGCAGCCCTTCGCCACGGGCGCCCGCGATGCCGATATCGGCTTCCCGCGCTTCCCCTGGGCCGTTCACCGCGCAGCCCAGCACGGAAACTTTGATCGGCACCTTCAGCTTGGAGATGTATTCCTCGACTTCGTTGGCGATGGAGAACAGGTCGATGTCCAACCGGCCGCACGTCGGGCACGAAACCAGTGTCGCCGCGTTGGAGATCAGACCAAACGTCTTCAGCAGCTCGCGGCACACTTTGACTTCTTCGACCGGGTCCGCGCTCAGGCTGACGCGGATCGTCGATCCGATTCCCATGTGCAGCAGCACGCCGAGACCGGCGGCGCTTTTCACGGAACCGGCAAACAGCGTGCCGGACTCCGTAATGCCGAGATGAAGCGGATAATTAAACCGCTGCGCGGCTTTGGTATACGCCTCGATCGCCATCGGCACGTCGGACGCTTTCAGGGAAACGATGATATCGCGAAAATCGAGGCTCTCCAAAATCCCGATATGGTAAAGAGCGCTTTCCACCATCGCGTCGGCCGTCGGATAACCGTATTTCTCCAGCAGGTGGTTCTCCAGGGAGCCCGCGTTCACCCCGATCCGAATCGGGATGCCGCGCTCCTTGCAGGCTTTGACGACAGCCTCGACCTTTTCCCGGCGGCCGATGTTGCCCGGATTGATCCGGACTTTGTCGATGCCGTTCTCGATGGCGGCCAACGCCAGCCTGTAGTCGAAATGAATGTCGGCAACAAGCGGTATCGAGATCTGCCGTTTGATCTCCTTGATCGCCGCCGCCGCTTCTTTAGTGTTGACCGTAACGCGAACGAGCTGGCAGCCCGCTTCCTCCAACCGATGGATTTCCGCGACCGTCGCTGCCACATCCGCCGTCTTGGTCGTGCACATGCTCTGAATGATCACTTCGTTGCTGCCGCCGATCGTCAGGTTGCCGACTTTAACCGGCACCGTATCTTTGCGATGATACATCGTTGTCCTCCCGCTCCCGATAAACCCAAAAGTCCTCCGACCCGCTCGTGGCGCGGCGCCGCGGATTCGGCGCCGCCGCCCGCCGGACGAGAAAACTCGCCTGACGGGCACACAGGGCGGATGGAGGCTTGGCGATTGCGACCGTTAATCAGGCGCTTTCCTCTTTTTTCTTGCTGGCCGGCTTGTCGCCTTTCAGCTTCAGTTCCGGCGAGATTTTGTCGATGACGACGTCTTTGGTGATCCTGCAGCTCGACACGTCGTCGCGGGACGGCACTTCGAACATCACGTCGAGCATGATGCCTTCGATAATCGCCCGCAGACCGCGCGCGCCCGTGTTGCGCTTGATCGCTTCTTTCGCGATGGCTCTGAGCGCCTCGTCGTCGAATTCCAGCTTAACATTATCCATTTCGAGCATTTTCTGGTATTGCTTGACCAGCGCATTTTTCGGTTCGGACAAAATCCGCACCAAGGCGTCTTCGTCAAGCGGCTCCAGCGTCGAGATGACCGGCAGCCGGCCGACGAATTCGGGAATCAGCCCGAACTTCAGCAGGTCCTCCGGCAGGACGAGCGACAAATATTCGCCCGGCTTCAGATCCTGCTTGCTGTTGCCTTCCGTGTTGAAGCCGATGACCTTTTTGCCGATCCGGCGTTTGATGATCTGCTCCAGACCGTCGAACGCTCCGCCGCAGATAAACAAAATGTTGGTCGTGTCGATCTGGATGAATTCCTGATGCGGGTGCTTGCGGCCGCCTTGAGGCGGAACGGAAGCGACCGTGCCTTCGAGAATTTTCAGAAGCGCCTGCTGTACGCCTTCGCCCGACACGTCGCGGGTGATGGACGGATTTTCCGATTTGCGCGCCACTTTATCGATCTCGTCGATATAGATGATGCCGCGTTCGGCTTTTTCCACGTCATAATCTGCAGCCTGGATAAGCTTGAGCAGGATGTTCTCGACGTCTTCCCCGACGTACCCCGCTTCGGTCAGCGAAGTCGCGTCCGCGATCGCGAACGGCACGTTCAAAATTTTGGCGAGCGTCTGGGCGAGCAGCGTTTTGCCGCTTCCCGTCGGGCCGACCAGCAAAATGTTCGACTTTTGCAGCTCGACGTCTTCCAGCTTGTTATGCGTGTTGATCCGTTTATAGTGATTGTACACGGCCACGGCCAGCGATTTTTTCGCTTGATCCTGACCGATGACATATTGATCCAGAATGGCCCGGATATCTTTCGGCTTGGGAACGTCTTTGAGATCGAGCTCCTCTTCGTGTCCCAGCTCCTCCTCGACGATTTCCGTGCAGAGTTCGATGCACTCGTCACAGATATAAACGCCGGGGCCGGCCACCAGCTTGCGCACCTGCTCCTGCGACTTTCCGCAGAAGGAGCACTTGAGCTGGCCTTTTTCATCGTTAAATTTGAACAATGGTATCCCCCCTCGCTCCAGGTTAGAGAGTCGTGATGATCTTATCCACGAGCCCGTATGCGACCGCCTCTTCGGCGCTCATGAAATTGTCCCGATCGGTGTCCCGTTCGATTTTTTCGTACGGTTGGCCGGTATGCTTGACGTAGATGTTATTCAGTTTTTCCTTCGTCTTGATAATCCAATCCGCGTGGATTTTAATATCCGTCGCTTGGCCGCGGACGCCCCCGAGCGGCTGGTGAATCATCACTTCGCTGTTCGGCAGCATAAACCGCTTGCCCTTCGCGCCGGCCGTCAACAGCAGGGAACCCATGCTTGCGGCCATGCCGACGCAGATGGTCGAGACATCCGGTTTGATGAATTGAATCGTATCGTAAATACCAAGCCCCGCAGTCACAGAACCGCCCGGAGAGTTGATGTACAGGTGGATATCCTTCTCCGGATCCTGTGCGGTCAAGAACAGCAGTTGGGCGATCACCAGATTCGCTACATCGTCGTCGATGGCGCTTCCGAGAAAAATGATCCGGTCTTTCAACAGACGCGAATAGATGTCGTAGGAGCGCTCCCCGCGACTTTCTTGCTCGACTACCATCGGAATCAAATTCATATCGGCGAACCCCATTTCCTGATAAATTGACTTTGCGCTGTCCTTAGTGCCATTTTACCACGTTTGCCGTCCGCTGTCATGGCAACCGAGCCCGCGCCGCTCAGCGGTTCCGGTTGCCGGAATCGGGCGCTGCGGCAAGAATAGCTCCCGCCGGGTGCATCCGCCGGCCCGACAAATTCGAAGTGGTAAGAAAGGCACGCTCGGAAGAAACGTGCCTCTCGGTATGGCTTATGCGATTGCGTTCCGGAAAACGATTAAGCCGACTTGCTGTGCGCAAGCAGGAAATCGATCGTCTTGCGCGTCACGATGTCGTAAGTCAGTTTGTCAAGGGTGCCGTTGCTCGCGAAGATCGAACGGATCTCTTCGACCGGACGTTTGAACTGCTCGGACAGCTTGGACAGTTCGGCATTGACGTCTTCTTCGGTCGCTTCGATTCCTTCGGCTTTCGCCACGGCTTCGAGCACCAGGTTGTTCCGCACGCGTACGGAAGCGTCCGGACGCATTTGTTCTTTCAGTTGCTGCTCGTTTTGTCCGGAGAACTGGTAGTACAGGTCCAGGCTCATGCCTTGAGCCCGCAGGCGCTGCTCGAACTCGTTCACCATCAGCTCCACTTCGTTGTCGATCATGACTTCCGGCACGTCCACTTCGGACGCTTCGGCTACGAGCTTGACGATTTCGTTTTCTTTGCGGCGCTCGTCTTCTTTTTGCTTGCGGGCCAGAAGTTTTTGCTTCAGGTCTTCCTTGTACTCGTCCAGCGTATCGAATTCGCTTACGTCTTTGGCGAATTCATCGTCGAGCGCAGGCAGGTTTTTGCGTTTGATTTCATTGACCTTCACTTTGAAGACGGCCGCTTTCCCTTTGAGGTTCTCGGCATGGTACTCTTCGGGGAAGGTGACTTCGATGTCTTTTTCTTCTCCTTTTTTCATGCCGACGATTTGTTCCTCGAAGCCCGGGATAAACGAGCCGGAGCCGATCTCAAGCTGGTAGTTCTCCGCTTTGCCGCCTTCGAACGCTTCGCCGTCGACGAAACCTTCAAAGTCGATAATCGCGAAATCGCCGTTTTCCACCGCTCCGTCTTCAACGACCGTCAGCTCGGCGTGACGCTCTTGAAGGCGTTTCAGCTCGGCGTCAAGCTCTTCGTCGGTCACTTCGACTGCCGCGTTTGCGATCGGCACGCCTTTGTACTCGCCGAGTTTGACTTCCGGTTTGACGGTAACCGTCGCTTTGAAAATCAACGGTTGTCCTTTGCCGAATTGCTCGACGTCGACGCTCGGGCGATCGACCGGGGTGATGTCGTTTTCTTGGATCGCTTGGATATACGCTTCCGGAAGCAGGATATCCAAAGCGTCTTGATACAGGCTTTCCACGCCAAAGCGTTTCTCAAAAATCACGCGCGGCACTTTGCCTTTGCGGAAGCCCGGCACGACGACTTTTGCGGAAACTTTTTTGAAGGCCTTGTCCAACGCTTCGGCAACTTTCGTCTCGTCGACTTCGACTCGAAGCACGACTTGATTATTCTCTATTTTTTCCCATGTTGCTTTCATTTTATGCTTTCCCCTCCACGGTTATGGCTGAAACTTTTCCCACGAACGATCGAAAAAATACAACTTCTATATTGTAATAAAAACTTGATTCGGAGTCAATTCAGAGAGGTTTCTGCGTTCGTCCATTCAGAGGTTTCGCTCCCGCTCAAAGAGAGCCGATCGGCATAAACGCCCGCAGCTCCTCCAGAGCGGCCCGGTACAACTCGCGCAGCTCTCCCGTCACCCCGAATTCCTCCGCCCGCGCCTCGCCCTCTTCGTCGGACTGGCCGAAAGCCGCCCCGCACGCCGCATGCAGCGCCGCGGCCCACGCATCGATGCCGGCATCGTCAAGCTCCGCCAGTTGACGATACCGGCTCGTCCCGTAGACGGATTGCACATAATCGTTCCAGACCGTCTCAGCGTACTCCCCGAGCATGGGGCCGAACGGCTCGTCGCCCGCCGCCCGGACCCTGTCCGGCACCGCCGCGATCGCGGGCGGATGCTCGTCCGCCCCCAGCGGCGTATCCTCGATCCGCAGCGCCAGAAGCTCCGTTCTTCCTCCCGCCACCCGGGGAATCACGATATCGCCGGTCTCGCCCCTGCGCTTCAAAGCCGCAAGCACCCGGTATTGCAGCAGCGGATGATGCGGAGCGCGCCTCAGCCACTCCAGCAAGGCCGGCGTAATCTCGGCGTCGTCCAGATGCGCCAACTGCTCGATCGCCAGCAACTGCTTATCCTCGGAAGCGTCGCCGCGCAGCGTATCCAGCAGACTGCGGACGTAGGACCGATTCGCCGACGCTTTGCCGCGCACCGTCGAGGCGGCCATCTCCGCTTCGCTCGGCTCTTCGCCGTCCTCGCCGTCTTCGTTGACGGCCGGCTCCGCGCTGTCTCCGATCGTCCGGCGTTCCTGCAGCGAACCGTCGGACAAAGCCTGCTGCAGCCAATCGTATAGCGCCTGCCACTCCTGGCGGTTGCTCTCCTCCACGCGGCACCCGAGCAAAAAACGAAGCGTGGCGGCCGCCTCCCGGTACCGCTCCGTCTCCAGCATCCGGGTTAATTGCATCTGATAGTAGTCAATCGTCGCAGGCAGCAGGAAGACGTTTGATTCCGGTTGATTCGACATAAACTGACCGTTCCACACCTTCCTTATTTTATGGAGCTATTATTATCGAAGTTTCCGCAAAATGCAACCCGGTTAAGCCTCTCTGCCGCCGCAACTCTCTTGATTCGGCCCGCGTCCTCGTGTTATGATAAGGCTTGCCCACTGATTTTAATCTTATCCGGTGCGGGTGTAGTTCAATGGTAGAACGCCAGCTTCCCAAGCTTGAGGCGAGGGTTCGATTCCCTTCACCCGCTTACGCCAAAACCCCCGAGAACGTCGGGGGTTTTTTGTTTGCGCAAGGAGGTTTCGTTGGCCTCGATATTCGGATTTCTTCATTAAATATAAAATATGCGGATGAGCGGACCGGGTCCCGGGCGCGTTGCAGATCACGACGCCATCGGCCGAACGGCCAGAATGCGCTCCTCCGCGAATAGTCTCGGGGCGCCTCGGGTAATGTCGTACGCCTTCACCTTGCCGTCCCGGACCGCTTGCACGCGGATCGACCGTTGGGTGATCGCCCCTTTTCGGTCCACATAAATAATCGTGACGGCATGACCGACATATTTGAGCGGCATCTGTCTCTCCTCCGAAATGGGGACGTTTGTTCTTATTATAACCAGAACATACGTTCTTGTATACTCGCAGGTTTTGGAATAAACATAGCCCGCGCGCGGCAGCTCCGCCATGCCTTCACTCTACGTCCAGAATATCCTCCACCCGGATCGCTCTAAGGCCCGCCTCCGTCTCGATCACGAGTCTCCGCCCCCGGATATCGGCCTGCCGGATCGCGCCGCGGACCTCGTCCATGCCGAACGGGTCGAATACGCGAAAGGCAAGCGCCCGCCCTTCCGCCATCGCCTCCGCGATCGTCCGGCTCCATTCCTCCAGCCGCTGCTCGTCGATTTCCGGCTTGACCCGGGCGCGGGCGGCTTCTTTCGTCTCGAGATAGGCGTCCCGATGCTCGAACAGCATCATGCGCGACGATTCGTACAAACCGTTCCCGGTTAATTTCTTGCTTGTCTTCACTTCAGATGCCCTCCGATCTTGTTGTCGAGCAATTTCAACTGGCTGCCCGGCATCAGGGAGGCGGCCCAGAACAATGACATCTGGCCGTATTTGTCCTTCAAGCCGTCCACTGTGCGTTCCAGCTCGAGCCATCTCTCCCGGTCCCCGAACAGACTCAGTTGGAGGACCCCGTCTTCCTGCAGGTCGCCCAGCGACAACCACACCTTGCGTACCGGCTTGCCGTCCCAGTGCTTCCGGAACACCGCCTTGGCCGCCGCATACACCTCCCGCGTCACGTTTGTCGGCATCTCCAGCTTCATCTGCCGGCTGAATCCGCCGGGACGGTCGAAGTCGGCGCCCTGCACGCCCACGCTGACGACCGATCCCTGGTAGCCCTTCCGGCGGCTGCGCTCGCAGACCAGCGCGGACAGCTCCAGCAGCACGACCTGGATCGCCGTCTCGTCGGTGTAGTCGACGGGCAGCGTCGTCTGGCGTCCGATCCCTTTTTGCGGACCGAACGCGTCGGGCGTAACGGGCGAATCATCGATGCCGTTCGCCGTCCGCCACAGCACCTCGGCCCAGATGTCGGCGTTCTTGCCGACGGCGGCCGCAAGCTTGCGCTTCAGCACGGCCAGCGGCATATCCGCCAGCTCTCCCGCCGTATAAATGCCGATCCGGTGGAGATGCCTCATCGTGCGGGTGCCGATCCCGAACAGCTTGTTCAGCTCCATCCCCCGAATGTCCGGCAGACGGTCCCGGCTCAGCTCGTAAATACCCGTTTCGTTTTTTTTGGCGAACAGGTCGCAGCCGATCTTGGCCAGCAGCTTGTTTTCCGAGATGCCGATCCGGGTACGGATTCCCGTCTCCTCGAACACCCGCATCTGGATATGGCGCGCGAGCTCGACCGCGCTGCAGCCGTACAAGGCCAAGCTGCCCGTAATGTCCACGAACTGCTCGTCGATCGAAAACGGCTCGACCAGATCCGTATACGATTCCAGAATGCGGGTAATCTGCAGAGAAATATCGATGTAATGCCGCATGCGCGGCTGCACCACGACGAGGCCCGGGCACTTGTTCAGCGCCTCCCGCAAGCTCTCCGCCGCGGTGACGCCGTAACGTTTGGCGATCGGACAGGCGGCCAGCACAATGCCGCTGCGGCGCTTCGGATCGCCCGCCACCACCACCGGCTTATCCCGGATGTGCCGGTTCGCCGCCTTCTCCACCGAAGCGTAAAACGACTGGCAGTCCGCCAGCAGCACGGTCCGGGAAGCGGTCATGGCCGGCCTTCGCCGGCCTTCGGGGCGATCGCCAATTCGCGCTCAAGCCTCACCTCGATCTCCGACTTCACGAGATCGCCCTGCAGCATCATCTCGTGCCGATATCCCCGGCACAGGTAATCCGCCCGGATATGCGTCTTGCTCCGCTCCATGCCGACGATCCGGATGCCGCTGCGCTTGAATTCGCGGCGCAGCTCGCGCATTCGTTCCGGTATGCCCTGCTGGATGCTCCGCAACTGGCGAATATAGAGGTGGGACATTTTCAAACCCGGAAGCTGCATCTTCGCCGCGTCATGCTCCAACAGATCGAGCATGACGGCAAGCACCAGATATTCCTTCACCATGCGGATTTCGTCTTGCGTCTGGAGTTGCGGCATACTCTCCCCTCCCGATTCCTAGAACATATGTTCTCATTATATACAGGGGGCTTGGCCGAGTAAACATCCGGAGCGCTGACAATTTACGCCAGGCTGTCCCGGCGGGCCCGTCCGGAACGGCAAAAAAACCTCCCGCCGCAGCGGGAGGCTCCTTCGATGTCCGGAACCGTGACCGGTGTTATTTCAGGGCCGCGAGAATCGCGCCCGCTACGATCAAGGCGACGCCGGCAGCGTTGACCCCGGAGATTTTCTCCCCGAGGAAAATAAACGCCAGCGCAACCGCAATCACGACGCTCAGCTTGTCGACCGCGCCGACTTGGGCCACCTTGCCCGTTTTCAGCGCGAGAAAATAAAACAGCCACGACAACGCGCCCGCAATTCCGCTCAGCAAAATAAACGCAAACGCTTAAGCCAATTTTGCCGAAAATCGATACAAGCGCAGCCGTCACGGCCGACAAAAGCGCATAAAACAACCAATTCATAAGGAGTCCCCCTCTTATCCGACGGCTCTGGCCGCCCGTTATACAGACGCGACCGGCGCAGCCATGCAAAAAGCCGCCCGAAGGCGGCTGTTGCTGCTTTTACGTCCCAGGAGGGATTCGAACCCCCGACCGACGGCTTAGAAGGCCGTTGCTCTATCCAGCTGAGCTACTGGGACTTGACGCGAGAGCCATTATAGCATGAAACGCCGGGCGCGCGCAACCCAGAACTTTCTATGGTTCCGAAGAAAATCCGCCGCGTCCGCCCCGACGGTTTGACATGGCAACCGGACGGCCGTCATAATGAAAACAGCAAATCCGAATGGAGGGATACCGATGGCGGAACATCAGACAGAACTGGCCACGTTTGCCGGAGGATGCTTTTGGTGCATGGTAAAGCCGTTCGACCGGTTGCCGGGCGTCATCCGCGTCACTTCGGGTTATACGGGAGGACATACGGAAAATCCGACCTACGAGGAGGTGTGCTCGGGAACGACGGGCCACACGGAGGCGGTTGAAATCGAATTCGATCCGAACGTCATTCCGTATGAGGAGCTGGTGGGCCTCTTCTGGCAGCAGATCGACCCGACCGACGCCGGAGGACAGTTCCACGACAGGGGATCTTCCTATCGCCCGGCGATCTTTTACCACTCGGAGAAGCAAAAAGCCATTGCCGAAGCCTCCAAAAAGGAATTGCAGGAAAGCGGCCGGTTCGACAAACCGATCGCGGTGGAAATCTCGCCTGCGCAAACCTTCTATCCCGCGGAGGACTACCACCAGGATTACTACAAGAAAAATCCACTGCGGTACCAACTGTACCTGAAAGGCTCCGGCCGGGAAGCTTTTATCCAAAAACACTGGAAGGCCAAAAGCAAAGAAGAAGAGCAGCGCCTGAGGGAAAAGCTTACTCCGCTGCAATACGAGGTCACGCAGAACAACGCGACGGAGCCGCCTTTCCGCAACGAGTATTGGGATCACAACGAGGAAGGCATCTACGTCGACATCGTATCCGGCGAGCCCCTGTTCAGCTCGAAGGACAAATTCGATTCGGGCTGCGGCTGGCCGAGCTTTACGCAGCCTTTGGACGAGTCGGCGATTCGGGAAGAACTTGACCTCAGCCACGGCATGATCCGCACGGAGGTGCGCAGCCGGGAAGCCGATTCGCACCTGGGGCATGTGTTCCACGACGGGCCGGGACCGAACGGCCTTCGGTACTGCATCAACTCGGCGGCGCTGCGCTTTATCCCGAAAAAAGATCTGGTCAAGGAAGGCTATGGCCGCTATCTGAAGCTGTTTGAATAAGAAGCCGGCGATCAACGAGGCCCCGAACCGCCGAAGGTTCAGGGGCCTCTTCGTTTGCGCTGCGGCAGCCCGCTGCCGGACCGATCTGATCCGCCGGCAGGTGCCGCTTGAACAAAATCGCCGACGAGGGCTGGGAGAACTGGCTGACGACCGCGGAACCAGCGCCGTGCCGAACACCGCTTGCCAGACACCCATCTTCAACGCCAGCATAACCAGCAGCAGCGGCGGATTCCCGCTCGCCGCAAGAGGAGGCGGCTGCTCCCCTGGGCAATCCTCATACGGGGGCGTTGCGACGTTTCCGCCGCAGATCATAAGCGGTTCGGGAGCCCGGGCGACGCAACCGTTTTATCGGCAAAAAAAACCGGAGAGACAGCCCGCAGAGGGCCGCCTCTCCGGAGGCGCAATCAAATCCCGGACACTCCCGCGCCGCCTGCGGTTACGCATAAGGACGATGAGCGAGAAGCTGTTCCAATCGGGCGATATGCTTTTTGATTTCCGCCTTTTTGACCTTTTTCAGCAGCGCGATCAGCCCTTTGACCACGACGGGCCGAGGCAGATCCCGGTCGATCTCTTCCTCGATCGTCACCGTGGAGGAGATCATCTCGTCCAGCGTCTCGGCGGCCAGCCCCGAGGATTCAAGCAGGCTGCGGATCGTTTGCAGCTCCGTCAGCGCTTCTTTTTTCCACAGAGGCTTGTGCATATCCCTCGCCTCGGCCATCGCAAGCAGCTTCTCCGGCCGCAGCAAGGGATCTTCTCCGCGCTTCAGCATGCCCTGCATGACGTCATCCAGCCAATTCAGCAGATGCCGGGCCAAACGCTCCTCGTCCAGCTCCACCCAGCCTTGGTCGAGAATCATATACGTCATATACTCGTTGCTCATGGCGATGTAGACCGTTGCGGCATCGACGGAATAAGGAACCGACGCTTCTCCGTAGATGTCCGTCAGCAGTTGTTGAATCCCGCTTAACGTCTGATAGCGGACCGAGTATACGAGTTCGAACAACTGATCGTGCAGGTCCAGCCGCTCCTGCATCAGCAGGCGGATAAAATCCTTGTTGTTTTGATAGTACCTGAAGCTTTGCACTTGCTGCCGGTAGAGGCGTTCCCTCGCCGGCAGCGATTCGTCGCGCACGATCGCCCAAAATTCGTCCATCATCTTGTCGATGTATTGCTTGATGATCGAGGCGAGCAAATCTTCCTTGGACTTGAAATAAAAGTATAGCGAGCCTTTCGCGATGCCGAGCGTGTCGGCAATCTCCTGGATGGAAGTGGCGCGGTACCCCTTTTGCGAGAAGCACCGCATCGCCGCCTCCAGGATCTGGCTTTTTTTGTCCAACAAATCACCTCCACCGCTCGATTAATCTTCGAGTGTCTTCTTACGGCGGAATCTCGACAGGAATTCGTAGACGATCGGCACGATGACCAGCGTCAGCAGCGTGGAGCTGATCAGGCCGCCGATTACCGTGACGCCGAGACCGCGGGAGATCAGACCTCCGCTGCCGCCGCCGACGCCGAACACGAGCGGAAGCAGCGCGCCAACCGTCGCCAGCGCCGTCATCAGAATCGGACGCAGACGCGTGCCGGCCGCTTCAAGCAGAGCTTCCCGCGTGGAGAGTCCTTCCTGCTCCTTGTGCAGCACGCGGTCGATGAGGACGATCGCGTTGGTGACGACGATGCCGATCAGCATCAGCATACCCATCATGGCCGGCGCGCTAACCGTCTCGCCTGCCAGGAACAAGCCGACGAGAGCGCCGATAATCGTAAACGGCAGCGAGAACAAGATCGCGAACGGGGTCAGGCCGCCTCCGAACGTGATAACCAGCAACAGATAAACGATCGCGACGGCAGCGGCCATGGCGAGTCCGAGCTGGGTGAACGTCTCGTTGATCTGCTCCGTGACACCGCCGAAATCCACTTTGACCGAAGGCGGCAAGTCGTAAGCGTCGATTTTGGCTTGAATGTCGGACGACGCTTTGCCGACGTCTTTGCTGGTGACGTTGGCCGTAACCTGCACGTACAGCTTGCCGTCCTTGTGGGTAACGGTGTTGGACGACGTGCCTTCGACCACTTTGACGACATCCTTGACGGCAACGGGACCGAACGGCGATTGCAGGGTCGCGTTCTCGATGTCGGCGATGGAGCCGTATTCGGCCTTGTCGGCTTCGACGTAGACGTTGTACGTCTTGCCGTTGTCCGTCACTTGGGTGAGAACCGGACGCTCGCGGGAAGGCATCAGCGTCATGGCGATTTGCCCCGCGGTCAGACCCGACCGGGCAAGCTTTTCCTGATCCGCGACAAGCGTATATTGGCCGTAGGTTTTGGACAGGGACGAGTCGATTTTATCGAACGAGCCAATCTCCCGCATATCCTTTTGGATATTCTCCACTACCGGCTTGATCTCGTCAAGCGTGTCGCCGTAGACGAAAATCGTCATTTGGCTGCCGCCCATGCCGCCGGCCATATCCATTTGCGCCCAGGTTCCCTTCGGGTCGACCGCTTTGAGCGCCTCGACAAGCTGTTCCTTCTCCTCGGCGAAGTTTTGAATATCGTTTTCGTATTGAACGTAGAACAATCCGGATTTGTCCGAGCTCGGTCCGAACGGGTTACCGCTGCCCCCGATCGAGTATTGCAGATTAACCACGCCTTGCCGCGCCAGGATAAGCTTCTCGGCCTCCAGCGCGTATTTCTCCACATCCTCGCGCAGCGTGCCGGGTCCCGGGGAATACGTTACCATGGCGTATTTCTCTTCTTCCTCCGGAATAAAGCTGACGCCTACGAGCGGGAACAAGAACGTGCTCGCCACCAGGAGGACGACCGCCGACAGGAACGTGACGATCTTGTGGTTCAGCGCCCATCCGAGCAGCCGGCGGTACGCCGAGCCCAACGCTCCCGGCTTGTCGTCATGCTGCTTGCCTTTGACCCCGTTCCGGAACATCAGGTGGGTCATCATCGGCACGACCGTAATCGCGACGAGCAGCGATGCCAGCAGCGAGAACACCATCGTCAGGGCAAACGGCATAAACAGCTCGCCGATCGGACCGCTGACCAGACCGAGCGGCAGGAACACGGCGATCGTGACAAGCGTCGACGACAGGATCGGAATAAACATTTCCTTCGTCGCTTCCATGATCAACTCTCTGCCCTTCAGCTTCTCGGAAGAAAGCGACATGCGGCGATAGTTGTTTTCGATTACGACGATGGAATCGTCGACGACCCGGCCGATGGCGACCGTCATCGCGCCCAGCGTCATGATGTTCAGCGTAATATCCATCTGATTGAGAATCAGGATGGCGATGACCAGCGACAACGGAATCGAGACGACCGAGATAATGGTCGTGCGGATGTTGCGGAGGAACAGCAGAATGACGATCACGGCGAAAATAGCGCCGAATACCGCTTTCTCCAGCATCGTGTCGACGGAATCCTCGATCGGCTTGCCCTGGTCGAGCATAACGACGACCTCAAGATCCGGGTACGCCTCCGAGAACTTGTCGGCTTGCTCCTTGACCGCGTTGACGACGTCGACCGTATTGGCGTCGCTCGCCTTGGACACGTTAATGCCGATCGACTCCTTGCCGTTCGTGCGCGAGATCGATTCGGCTTTGCCGACCACTTCGATGTCGGCGATATCGGACAGCTTGACGGTCGGCAGTCCCGCGAAAGCCGCTGCTTGTCCGGCAGGGGCCTGCGTCTGGGCCGCCGCCGCTCCCGCACCTGGAGCCACTCCCGCGCCCGGAGCAGCACCCATACCCGGAGCGCCCGTGCCCGCGCCCGGAGCGCCGATGGCGCTTCCGCCCGCTCCGGCTCCGGCGCCGGACGGAATAACCGGGATGGCGAGATTGCGCAGTTGATCGACGGTCTTGACGTTGCCGTCCACCACGACCGTCTTCTCCGTATCGCCGAACTCGAACAGGCCGAGCGGCGCTTGGAGCGCGTTCGCCTGCACGATCCCTTTGACCGTTTCTTCGCTGAGACCGAGCTCCGTCATTTTATCCTTTTTGAACTTGAGCTGAACTTCCTTGATCTGCTGGCCGGCGATGGCGACCGTACCGGCGCCGTCGATGCCTTCGAGAGCCGGTTTGAGCTCCTCTTCGACCAGCTTGGTGACGTCCTCGAGCGATTTCTCCTTGCCGGCCACGCTAAGCGAGACGACAGGGAAATCGTTAAGGCTCAGCTTGGAAATTTTGGGAGCTTGCGCGCCTTTCGGCGGGGTAAACGCGCTGAGCGCTTCGCGAAGCTCCGCTTCCGCTTCCTTCATATCCTTGCTGTAGTCGTACTCCAGCACGATCGAAGACGCGTTCTCCATCGAGGTGGAGCTGACGCTCGACACGCCGTTCAAGTTTTTGACCCGCTGTTCGATCGGCAGGCTGATCTGGTCGGCCACCTCTTCCGGCGCGGCCCCCGGATAAATCGTGTTGACCATGAGGATCGGCACGTTGATGTTCGGGATCGTTTCCTGCTTCATGGTGAAGCCGGAATACAATCCCGCGACGGTGACGATAATCGTCATGAGCCAGATCGCAAACTTGTTTTTCGTGGAAAAACGAATGATGCCCTTCACGCTTCCACTCCTATCCTTTTTCTATGTTTGCAGATTTGAACGCCGTTCAACTTTCTTGAACATCGTTCAAATCACAACTTCAGAATAGTTGAATGCCGTTCGATTGTCAATTGAAAATGTGGGCCGAACTGCGGCTCCGGCGTCTTATTCCAGAACGAGGCGGGAACCCGCGTTCTTCCCAATCCCGCCCGTCCTTTTTATAATGGGAGCCGTTCGTTAATCCGATTTAGCAAGGAGCCGTCCGAGATGATTCGAACATTGGCCGTCGGCCGGAATTCGCAACTGCAAGCGGACATTCCCCTGCAGCGCCTGAACGATGAGGATATCGCCTGGTACTGGGTCGATTTTAATTCGCCGACCGAAGAAGAAGCATCCCTGCTCCGGGATCATTTTCATTTTCATCCGCTGGCCGTGGAGGACTGCCTGCATGTGCTGCAGCGGCCGAAGCTGGATCACTACGAGGATGCGCATTTCTTCGTGCTGCACGCGATCGACTCCCGGAGCCTGCAGGTCGAGGAAGTCGATTTGTTCCTGGGGCCGAATTTTTTGGTGACGTTTCATTGGAAGCGGCATCGGGAGATCGACGAAGCCTGGGAGCGGATCGCGGGGAATCCGGAGGAGTGGAGCAAGGGGCATTTGTACGGGGCTTATCTGGTGATCGACAAATTGGTGGACGAATATTTTCCCGGCGTCCAGCAGCTTGAGGAGCAACTGAACGATATCGAGAACAACGAATCGGACGATTCGAATTTCGATCTGATGAACCGCCTGTACGACATCCGGACGGCGCTGCTGAAGCTGAGGCGCACCATTCTGCCGATGAGGGATCTGCTGTACCGGATCGTCAATACGAACAAGATTCAGGGGCTGAGGGAGCATCTGTTTTACTTCACGGACGTGTACGACCATTTGATGAAGCTGTCCGACATGATCGAGCAGAGCCGGGACATCGCCTCGGATATGCGCGACAACTTCATGTCCATCAACTCGTACCGGATGAACCGGATCATGAAGACGCTGACCGTTATCACCACCATCTTCATGCCCCTCACCCTGCTCGCCGGCATATACGGCATGAACTTCGCCTATATGCCGGAGCTGCAGTGGCGGCCGGCTTATTTCGTCGTGCTGGGCTGCATGCTGAGCCTCGGTCTGGGCATGTACGCGTGGTTCCGGCGCAAAGGCTGGTTCGACTGATTTCCGGCGACCGTACCGCCCACCTCATCCGAGAGTCATGAAGGCGCCCGGCGCCACGCGGATCGTCCGGACGGCTTCTCCCGCGGCGAGGCGGACCGACTCGCCGTCGGCCTGAACGGGCATGCCCGCCGGCGCTTCAATCTCGATCTCGCGCCCCTCCAGGAGGGTGACGGACTTCAATCCGACATGGCGACCCGCGAATACAAGCGGAAACAGACAAAGCAGTCCCAACCGGCCGAGTCCGCTGACGACGCACACCGTCGCCCGGCCGTCCCTCATATCCGCTCCCGGGCAGATGCGCATGCCGCCTCCGAAGCAGGGGTTGTTGGCGACGACGATCAGCCATACCTCCTCAAACCGGCGCGTATCCCCGCCGTCCACGGTAACGGACGCCCGGACGGGACGGTAGGATACCAGCGCGCGAAGCAGCGCAAACAAGTAGACCAGTTTGCCCAAGCCGAGGCGGTTCAGCAGACGCTTGCCGGTCGAACGGTTGACGGCTTCGGCCACCGCGGCGTCCAGACCGAAGCCGTAGGAGTTCGCCGCGGCGGGCGCGCCGTCGCCTTCCAGACGCAGCAGGTCCGCGGACAGCGGCTCGCGGCCGGACGCGAGCTCCCGCAGCAGCCGGTCGAGCGCTTCCGCCGGGTCCCGCGGAATGCCGCACGCGCGGGCGTAGTCGTTGCCCGATCCGGCGGGCACGTAGCCGAACGGAGGCCGGCGGCCGCTGCGGTCTCGGCTGCCGGCCCGCTCCATGCCGTTGACCGTCTCGTGCACGGTTCCGTCCCCTCCGACTGCGACAACCGCATCCAGCGAATATCGGCGAAGCATATCTTCCGTTTTGGCGACCGCGTCCCCTTTGCATTCCGTGAACGCGGCCCGGTACGGCACGGATCTTCTCTTCAATTCCGGCTCAAGCTTTTTCCAGACGCGTCCGCCCCGGCCATTCCCGCTTGCCGGATTCACGATAAAACCGATCATGCTCCACCTCGTCCGTCTGAATCAGGTTGTTGATCCGCCCGGCGTTCCGCTTCCCGCAATATTTCCGATCCCCCGCCAGATGCGGCTTTTCCCCGAAGTTCGGGATCTCCTTGACGGATGGTATGAAAAGTATTTCTAGTATACGTTACCTTTTCGATCGGCAACAACAAGCATTTTGCGTTTACGTCAAGTTAATTTGCAAGCGCTTTCCAAAACCGTCAAACATCGCATGAACGATCGCCATTTCCGAAAAATCCGTCCATGACATGTGCCAAGCCGTGAAACGCATAAATTGAAGGGTAATCGGCGAGACCGCCTCGACGTCCGCAACCGAGAGAGGATGAGTACCATGTGCGGAATAACCGGATGGGTCAGTTGGAACAAGGATTTGACCCGATACCCCGCCATTCTGGAAAACATGACGGAGACGCTGGCACCGCGCGGACCCGATGCTTCCGGCAAGTGGCTGACGGCGAACTGCGCCTTCGGCCACAGGCGGCTCAGCGTCATCGATCCGGCCGGCGGCGCCCAGCCGATGGTGCGCAGGCGCGAAGACGATACGTACGTGATCGTCTACAACGGGGAATTGTACAACGCCCCGGAGCTTCGCCGCGAATTGGAGTCGTCGGGCTATTCGTTCCGGACGACCTGCGACACGGAAGTGCTCCTCCTCTCCTACATGGAGTGGGGGGAATCGTGCGTCGACAGACTCAACGGCATTTTTGCCTTCGCCGTATGGGATGACAACCGCAGGCGGGTATTCCTCGCCCGCGACCGGCTCGGCGTGAAGCCTTTGTTCTACGCGCTGCGGGACGGCGAGCTGCTGTTCGGCTCCGAACCGAAAGCCATACTGGCGCATCCCGGCTTCCCCGCCGAGGTGGACGCGGAAGGTCTGGCCGAGGTGTTCGCGCTGGGGCCGGCCCGAACGCCCGGCCACGGCATATACCGGGGACTGAAGGAGCTGCTCCCGGGCCACTGCCTGACGTTTACGCCGGAAGGCGCGTCGACGCGGGCGTATTGGCGGCTGGAGGCTCTGCCCCACCGCGACGACGAGGAAGACACGGCGGAGCACATCCGCTGGCTGCTGCGGGACACGCTGGAGCGGCAGCTCGTCTCCGACGTGCCCGTATGCGCGCTGCTGTCCGGCGGCCTCGATTCCAGCGCGCTCAGCGCGCTTGCGGCGGACTACTATGCGCGCACGGGCCAAGGGACGATCGACACGTATTCGATCGACTACGTCGGTAACGACAAGCATTTCCGCGCCAGCGTCTATCAGCCGAATCCCGACCGGCCCTGGGTGGACCGGATGCGCGAGCATCTGAACACGCGCCATCACTTCGTCGAATTCGACACGCCCGAGCTGGTGGATTCGCTCCGTTCCGTCGTATTGGCCCGCGACACGCCCGGCATGGCGGATGTCGACGGGTCGCTGCTGCTGTTTTGCCGGGAGATCAAAAAAAACGCGACCGTCGCGATTTCCGGCGAGGCGGCCGACGAAGTGTTCGGCGGCTACCCGTGGTTCCACCGGAAAGAGGCGCTGGAAGCGAACACGTTCCCGTGGGCGATCAGTACGGAAGCCCGATTCGGCCTGCTGTCCCCCGAACTGGCGAAGGCGATCCGGCCGGAGGAATACGTCGCCGACCGGTACCGTCAGGCGATCGGCGAAGTGCCGCATCTGGACGGCGAAGATCCGGCCGCGCGGCGCATGCGGGAGATGTCCTACCTCAACATCACCCGGTTTATGCCGACGCTGCTGGACCGCAAAGACCGGATGAGCATGGCCTGCGGCCTGGAAGTGCGCGTGCCGTATTGCGACCACCGTCTTGTGCAATACGTGTGGAACGTGCCCTGGAGCATCAAGAGCAAGAACGGCCGGGAAAAAGGCATTCTCCGGCATGCGCTGCGGGGCGTATTGCCCGACGATGTCATCGACCGGAAAAAAAGCCCGTTTCCCAAAACGCATAATCCGGCCTACGCCCAAGCGGTCAAAAGGTGGGTGCTCGACATTTTGGACGATTCCCGCTCGCCGCTCCGGCCGCTCGTCAACGCGGGACAGCTCCGCAAGCTGGCGGCGGACGATCTCGATTCGTTCCAAATTCCGTTTTTCGGCCAGTTGATGACGGGGCCGCAGACGTTCGCCTTCCTCGCGCAGGTCGATACGTGGCTGCGGGAGTACAAGGTGAGGCTGGTGCTGTGAGCGATTGAGAAAGAGGGAGTTCCCGGCTCGGGGACTCCCTTCTTGAGGTTGATTATCGGGTAGGCGCGACGATTGCGGACCGGCGGGAACGACCGCCGCCTCGGACCGAGAGCGTCCCGGCTTGCCGGAGGCGACTCGGGGCGCGCATGCGCGATGGCCGAGCCGCCGCTCCGCCGGTTGCCGCCGGAGCGGCCGCTTTCGCCCGTTCCGGCGGCGCCTGCTGTGCTCCCGTCCAGGTCAAGCTTGTCCGTCCAACCGCGCCGCCAGCTTGCGAAGCGCCGCGCCGCGATGGCTGATCGCGTTTTTCTCCTCCATTGAGAGCTCGGCCATCGTGCGCCCGTACTCCGGCAAATAAAAATACGGATCGTAGCCGAAGCCGCCCTGCCCGCGGGCTTCCGCCGCAATCCAGCCTTCGACCGTTCCTTTGGTCTCGACCGTCTCGCCGGTTGCCGGATCGTACAGAACAAGCACGCAGACATAGGAAGCCCGGCTGAGCAGCTTCAGCCCGTCCGGCGCGGCGATCGAACCGGCTGCGAACTCCGGCTGCGACAAGCGGGCCAGCAGCTTGGCGTTGTTGGCTTCGTCGCTTGCGCCTTCGCCCGCGTACCGCGCGCTGTAGACGCCGGGTTCGCCGCCGAGCGCTTCCACGCACAACCCGGAGTCGTCCGCAAGCGCCGGCATGCCCAGGTAAGTCGCAATCTCGACCGCTTTTTTGGCCGCGTTGGCCGCAAACGTCTCGCCGTCCTCCACCACCTCGGGCGCTCCCGGCACGTCGCGCAGACCGATCACGCGCAGCCCGGCCGGCTCGAGCATCGCGGCGAACTCGCGCAGCTTGCCTTCGTTGCGGGTCGCCACCACGACCGTCTTATTATCCAGCCGCATGCGCGATCGCCTCCCCGATGAGATCCGCAATCGGCCCCAGCGCTTCCTTCTGCTTCGCGATCATCCGCTGGACGCCCCATTCGCCGAGCTCCAGCAGGCGGTTCAGCTCGGACCGGCCAAACGGGGCCTCCTCGCCCGTCCCCTGCAGCTCGACGAACTTGCCGCTGCTGGTCATGACGATATTCATGTCGACCTGGGCCCTGGAGTCCTCCTGGTAATCGAGGTCGAGCAGCATCTCGCCGTCGACGATTCCGACGCTGACCGAAGCGAGAAAGTCCGTGAACGGCATCTGCTGGAGCTTGCCTTCGTCGAGCAGCCGATTCAGCGCAAACGCCAAAGCGATATACGCGCCCGTGATCGAGGTGGTGCGCGTTCCTCCGTCGGCCTGAATCACGTCGCAATCGAGCGTGACGGTCCGTTCGCCCAGAGCCGACAGATCGACAACCGACCGCAGCGCGCGCCCGATCAGCCGCTGGATTTCCATCGTGCGTCCGGACTGTTTTCCTTTGGACGATTCCCTCTGATTGCGCGTCTGGGTCGCCCGCGGCAGCATGGAATATTCCGCCGTCACCCAACCGCGGCCTTGTCCTTTCATGAACGGCGGCACCTTGTCGTCCACCGTCGCCGTGCAGATGACCTTCGTCTCGCCGACCTCGATCAGCACGGAGCCTTCCGCATGTTTGATATAGTGGGGCGTGATGGAGACCGACCGGGTCTCGTCCGCCTTGCGTCCGCTTGTCCTCATGACTTCACCGTCTCTTTCTGCAGATTCGATCTTACCATTCTACCAGACCTTGACCGGAAAATCACACCGATTTCCCGGCGGAAGCGGCCGAACGGCGGAATTTTCCGGGCGTCCGTGTCCGAGCTGGCGGGAAAATGCCTGACCCGGCTAACTTTTGCCAAGTTAGTGTAAAATTTCCGTGGGGGTAGGAAATGGAAAAAGCGAACATAGAAAAAGAGCTTCTCCCTTGGTAAAGTGATGTTTGCCGACAACACACCAAGAAGGAGAAAGCCCCTATGAGCCACTTTA